>NZ_JCANQV010000268.1:0-7797 GCF_059553635.1 Candidatus Streptomyces philanthi | reverse complement strand
GACGGCCGACGGCACCTGGACCCGCCTCAAGGCGTGCGAGGCCCACGATTGCCGCTGGGTCTTCTACGACAGGAGCCCGGCCGGCCGCGGCCGCTGGTGCACCATGGCGGTCTGCGGCAGCCGGGCGAAGATGCGGACCTACCGCGCCCGCCGCGCGGAGTCCGGCTGAAACGGAAGCGGGCCCGGCGCCGTCGTACGGCACCGGGCCCCGCCGAGGGCCGCGGAGGCTACGCCTGCGGGCGGCCCAGCGCGCGATAGGTCCAGCCGGCGGCGCGCCAGAGCTCAGGGTCGAGGGCGTTGCGCCCGTCCAGGACGCGGCGCTCTTTGGCCACCTCGCCGAGGGCGGCGGGGTCCAGCTCGCGGAACTCCCGCCACTCCGTCAGATGCAGCACCACGTCCGCGCCGCGCACCGCCTCCAGCGCGCTCTCCGCGTACCCGAGCGTCGGGAACTCGCGCCGCGCGTTCGCCATCCCCTTCGGGTCGTAGACGGTGACCTGTCCGCCCTGGAGGTGGATCTGGCCCGCGACATTGAGCGCGGGGGAGTCGCGTACGTCGTCCGAATCCGGCTTGAACGTGGCGCCCAGCACGGCGACCCGCTTGCCGAGGAAGGCGCCGCCGACCGCGCGGCGGGCCATCTCCACCATGTGCCCCCTGCGCCGCATGTTGATGGAGTCGACCTCGCGCAGGAAGGTCAGCGCCTGGTCGGCGCCCAGCTCACCGGCGCGGGCCATGAACGCCCGGATGTCCTTGGGCAGGCAGCCGCCGCCGAAGCCGACACCGGCGCGCAGGAACTTCTTGCCGATCCGGTCGTCGTGCCCGATCGCCTCGGCCAGCTTGACCACATCGCCGTCGGCGGCCTCGCAGACCTCCGCCATCGCGTTGATGAAGGAGATCTTGGTCGCGAGGAAGGAGTTGGCGGCCGTCTTGACCAGCTCGGACGTCGGGTAGTCCATCACGATGAACGGCGACCCCTCGGCCACCGGCGTCGCGTACACCTCACGCAGCGTCTTCTCGGCCCGCTCGCTGGCCACGCCCACCACGATGCGGTCCGGGTGCAGGGTGTCCTGGACGGCGAAACCTTCCCGCAGGAACTCCGGGTTCCAGGCCAGCTCGGCGTCCGCCCCCGCGGGCGCCCGCTCGGCCAGCCGCCGCGCCAGCCGGGCCGCGCTGCCCACCGGCACCGTGGACTTCCCGATCACCAGCACCGGCCGGTCCAGATGCGGCGCCAGCGCGTCGAAGGCGGACTCCACGTACGTCATGTCGCAGGCGTACTCGCCCCGCTTCTGCGGAGTGTTGACGCAGACGAAGTGGACATCGCCGAAGGCGCCCGCCTCCTCGTAGGAGGTGGTGAAGCGCAACCGCCCCGTGGACCCCTCCAATCCCGCCACATGCTTGCGCAGCAACTCCTCCAGTCCCGGTTCGAACATCGGGACCTCGCCGCGCTCCAGCATCGCGATCTTCTCGGCGGCCACGTCCAGGCCCAGTACCTCGAATCCCAGCTCGGCCATGGCGGCCGCGTGCGTGGCGCCGAGGTAGCCGGTACCGATCACAGTGATCTTGAGGGCCATGGTTGCTCCAAAAGGTGGCGTCGGTGCGTAATGCCGGTAGGGAAAGTTCGGGGACGGACGGGTGAACGGCGCTGATCGAGCATAGTCGGGGCCCACCACGGGGAACCGGCCCGCGGGCCCCTCTCCGGCCGGCCGGCTGTCGGGTACCTCACGTATCCCGAACGGCCCCTGGACGCCTAGAATCCGAGGGAGATCGCAGGTTACTTAACGGTAGTTAGCGGATGCCGCACAGTGCGGCCAGCTCTCAGGGGAGTGAGACACCTTGGCGTCAGCGGGAAAGAACTCGGCCGCCGCATTCGACCTGTACCGGCCGTCGGAGGAGCACGACATGCTCCGTGAGTCGGTGCGCGCCCTCGCCGAGGCGAAGATCGCACCGCATGCCGCCGCGGTCGACGAGGAGGCACGCTTCCCCCAGGAGGCACTCGACGCGCTCGTCGCCAACGACCTGCACGCCGTCCATGTCCCGGAGTCCTACGGCGGTGCCGGCGCCGACGCGCTGGCCACCGTCATCGTGATCGAGGAGGTCGCCCGCGTCTGCGCCTCCTCCTCGCTCATCCCCGCCGTCAACAAGCTGGGCTCGCTGCCGGTGATCCTCTCCGGTTCCGAGGAGCTGAAGAAGAAGTACCTGGGCGCGCTCGCCAAGGGCGACGCGATGTTCTCGTACTGCCTGAGCGAGCCGGACGCGGGCTCCGACGCCGCCGGGATGAAGACCAGGGCCGTCCGCGACGGTGACTTCTGGGTGCTCAACGGCGTCAAGCGCTGGATCACCAACGCCGGGGTCTCCGAGTACTACACGGTCATGGCCGTCACCGACCCGGAGAAGCGCTCCAAGGGCATCTCCGCCTTCGTCGTCGAGAAGTCCGACGAGGGCGTCTCCTTCGGCGCCCCGGAGAAGAAGCTCGGCATCAAGGGCTCGCCCACCCGCGAGGTCTACCTCGACAACGTCCGCATCCCCGCCGAGCGCATGATCGGCGCCGAGGGCACCGGCTTCGCCACCGCCATGAAGACCCTGGACCACACCCGCATCACCATCGCGGCCCAGGCGCTCGGCATCGCCCAGGGCGCCCTCGACTACGCCAAGGGCTACGTCCGCGAGCGCAAGCAGTTCGGCAAGCCGATCGGTGACTTCCAGGGCGTCCAGTTCATGCTCGCCGACATGGCCATGAAGCTGGAGGCCGCCCGCCAGCTCACCTACGCGGCCGCCGCCAAGTCCGAGCGGATCTCCGCCGGCGGCAAGGACGAGGACCTCACCTTCTTCGGCGCCGCCGCCAAGTGCTACGCCTCGGACGCCGCGATGGAGATCACCACGGACGCCGTCCAGCTTCTCGGCGGCTACGGCTACACCCGCGACTACCCGCTGGAGCGGATGATGCGGGACGCCAAGATCACCCAGATTTATGAAGGTACGAATCAGGTGCAGCGGATCGTGATGGCCAGGAACCTGCCGCAGTAGGGTTTTCGCAGGTCAGCGGTCATTTTCGATGGCTCGCGGACTGTGATCGGCTTCCGGCCCGTTCGGGTCCGTTTCGGGCCGATCATGAGCGTCATGCTGGGGAGATCCTGGGCTGACGCTGGGCGGGAAACCGCCTCTCACCTGCACAATCGAGTAGGAGGGACCGGTCGCCCGTCCCTCCTACTCGATGTGCTTCGACCTCCTTTCAGGACACCACAGCACGGGCGATCAAAGTTCCGATGTGGTCCTGCTCCGGAGCTTCTAGCACCTGCACTTCCGCTGCCTTGAATCCAGCCTTGATCAGGAGGCTTTCCCACTTCCGGGGCGTGAAGCTGTACCGGTAGGTGAACATGGCCTTCCCCGCGAATCCGCCCTTGTACATCCCCTGCGGGCCGTACGCGCCGGGAATCGCTGGGGGTTGGCTGAACACCAGCGTGCCCCCCGGCTTCAACCGGTCGGCAATCAAAGGAAACAGTTTCGCCGGGTCGGTGAACCAGGCGGCGCCGAAGATCGAGTAAACGGCGTCGTAGCTCTCCGTGCTGGCGCTCAGGTGGTCGAGCACTTCGGCGCAGACGAACCGCGCTCCCAACCGGCCCCACCGCTCAGTCGTGTTCGCGACCATGACAGGAGAAAGGTCCACACCCGTTGCCTTTACTCCCCGCTGTGCGAGGTAGGCAAGCGCTCGCCCCGTGCCACACCCGATGTCCAGCACGCTTGCCGGGTCCCCCAGCAGTTCGGGGCCGGGACCGTGCCCGGAGTACTGCGTCCAACAGAAGACGGGTTCAGAGTCGAACACCTTGTCTTTGGTGCTCTCAGCGAAGGCGTCCCAGAGTTCGCGTTCGGAGTCGATGTTGTGCTGAGCGGGCAACTGTCGTCCTCGTTCCACGGTTGGTGCAGTGTCCCCGCCCCGAGGGAGGGCGGGGACACTCGTACAGGAGGGTGCTAGTGGCTGTCGGGCACCTTGTTGTCGCACGGCGAGCACTCCGCCGCGTCCATGGCCCACAGTTCATCGTCCACGGCGAATCCGTTGTCCCGCAGGATCTCCGCAGTACGCATCGCGGTGCCATCACAGCGCCGTTCGATCAGCGGCGCATGGTGCTTGTACTGGCCGCCGTTGTACTCGTCGCACAGAGCGAAGTACAGCGGAGTGTCCAAGATCAGGGCGTGCACGGCCACGTCCACCGTGTAGCCGACGCCCATGTCCACGCCCTTCCGCTCCATGGCGGTGATCGTGTAGGCGATGGCCTGGCCGAGCAGCCGCTCGGCGGTGTCACGGGTCATGACGCTGTTGTCGCGCAGGAGCAGCGCGATTTCCCGGTCCCACAAGGTCGGTTCGGTCTCGGTGACCAGGTGGGGCACACGGTGCGCCAATGCGTTGAGGATGATCTGCGGGTCGCGGGTGCGAGTCTGAACTGCCGTGCTCATCGTGCATACCTCCAGGTAGAAGGGGTGCGTGGAGCCTGTGGACCAGGTCGTTCGCTCATCCACGGTCCCGGAAGCGGCGCTCACTCTCCGGAGCACACGGACGGTCCACGTGGATGGGACAGCGACACCGCGGGAAGCGGTTCGACATCGAAGGCTCTGAAGCGGGTGCCACCTCGTGTTTCGGAACCCGCTCCGTGATGCCGTCCCTTGTCACCCGAGAGACCGCGATGGTCATCGCCATGCCCGCCTCCGCCTGTCAACTGACTGTGCGAAAGACGTTAGGGAGCCGCTGAGTTGTGGGTCCACGATGTTGCACGCGGTTGCACGGATTCACGCGAGCGAGTCGATTGCCCTCGTGATGCAGGCGCGGGCTTCGGGGCCTCGTACAGCGATCTTCGACAGTTCCCCGAAGGCTTTGAAGTACGTGCGGATTTCGCCGGGGGCCGTCACATTGATCTCTGCCGTCAAGGTCTCCACAGCCACTTGAGTTTCGTCGAAGGCATAGAACGCTTCCAGCGGCCAGACCGTACGGCGGGCGCCGAAGGGGATCACTCCGAGCGAGACGTTTGGCTGAGCCATCACAGACAGCAGGTAGCCGAGTTGGCCCGCCATGGCTGCTTCATCACTGACGCGGTAGTAGAGAACCGCTTCTTCAAGCAGCAACGCAAAACGGTGGTCGCCCTCCCGCACGACACGAGAGCGGTCCAGTCGGGCCTGTACGGCGTCCGAAACGTCATCTGGGGTGCCTTGGAAGTCGGTGATGGAGCGCAGCAGGCCCGTTGCGTACTCGGCCGTCTGGAGCATGCCAGGAACGAGGTTCGAGGCGTAGGCGCGGAAGTAGCGGGTCCGTTGATAGAGGGGCACCGTCTGTTCGTGGACGCGGCGCATCCCGTCGCGGTGGATCTGCCGCCACTCCACGTACATGGATTCAGCATTGCGTGAGGCCGCGATCAGGTCGGCGATCTGATCCTCAGCGTCACAGGCCGTGCACCAGGCCCGAATATCGGCGTCGGAGGGCGGAGTCTTCCCACGGGCGATCCGCGAGGACTTGGACTTGTGCCAGCCACACCGGGCGGCCAGTTCATGCCCCGTAAGCCCGGCGTCCTTCATGATGCCTTGCAACCGGGTTGCTACAGCGGCGCGTGCCGCTTGGGCACTGGAGAGTGGGGACGAGGACATGAACCGGCCGGCCTGCGTCAGACGCTGTACTTGTCGTGCGGGATGGCGCGCTCCCACACCGCCTCGAATGCCGAGGCGCAGAGCTGCGCAACGGCAGGTCCTTCGGTCTGGTCGGTGTGGACCCACCGCCCGACCCCATCAAAGATATTGAACTGGACCAATCGGCCGTCGAACAGCCAGAAGTCATTTCCTGGCAGAGCCAGGTCTGATGCGTGCCGCCGAGGCAGCCAACGGATCTGCTCCCCCGCAGCAACGTTCGTGAACGCTCCCGAGTGCTCAAAGCGGATGTAGTCGCTCACGGGCTCGGAGACGATCCGGGCGCGCCGCATCACCACACCCTTACTCGTGACCTCCTGCACGAGGTCGAGCCACGGCCGCCACCACGACTTGCGGTCGTCGGGGTTAAGGCGGTGCCCCTCCCTCCACGCCGCGAACCCTTCGATCTCGATCTCTACGCCGTAGGCGTCGCGCATCTCCAGATGGACTGCTGACCTTTCAGCCGCCCGGAGCAGGTCAGCAAAGCTAGTCAAGCTCTGCGACATCAAGTGCCTCCCTGAGAAGCGGGATCATCCGCTTCGGTACCCGGATCACTGCTTCGTGGTCGGGGATCGGAACATCCACCGAGCTTTCGCTCGTGGTCTGTTCGTCCGACTTCCATCCCTGGAAGAGGAGATCCTTCGTGTCCTCATCGACCCACACGGCCGGAGAGCCGTGATCCCCGGACTCTGGATCTTTACCGCCGAACCGTAGTGCTATGACAACCTCCGCTGTCGAGCGCGTTGCGCCTGGTTGCACGACCCTCACCCTGTGGAGTCGCCCAGGTCAAGAGGGCAGTCGTCGGACTTGGGTACGGGGCGGTCGGCGTCTGCATTGGCGCGAGGCGGCAGACAGTGGCGTGACCAGGGGAGACTCGCTAGCGATCATGGGGGAATCCTGGGGGAGCACCCCCGAGATTGGATGTTCGTGCAGGTCAGAGCGCTAAATGCCGTAAAGCACCCAGATCTACGAGGGCACCAACCAGGTCCAGCGCATCGTCATGGCGCGCAACCTGCCGTAGGGCAGACGGAAGCAGGGCATGCGGAAGGGGTGGGACCGGCCGGTCCCACCCCTTCTCCGCGCACCGCTCCGGGCGGTCACGAATCGCTGGTGACGGTGACCTTCTCGTCGTTCTTGAGCTGCTCGACGAGCTGCTTCAGCTTGGCCTGATCCCATACCAGGTTGCCGCCGACGCTGCCGGAGACCGGCATGTTCATCGACTTTCCGTCACCACTCGTCACACCCTTCATCGCGAAGAACATCTGGCCCAGGCTCCACAGGCTCATGTCCTTGTCGACGATGACGGTGTCCAGACCCGCCCCGAGCGTCGGGTACAGCGTGAACGGGTTGAGCAGGGTGCCCGGGGTGGCCGCCTGGCTCGCCAGCGCGGCCAGGAACTTCTGCTGGTTCTTCGTACGGGCCAGGTCGCTGGCGGCGAAGGCGTGCCGGGTGCGGACGAAGGCGAGTGCCTGGGAGCCGTCCAGGGTCTGCTTGCCCGCCTGGAAGTCCGCCCCGGCGTCCTTGTCCTTGAACGCCTTGGGGATGTCCAGCTCCACACCGCCCATCGCGTCCACGATGTTGGCGAAGCCCGCGAACCCGATCTCGATGTAGTGGTCGATGTGCAGATGGGTGTTGTACTCGACCGTGCGCACCAGCAGCTCGGGCCCGTCCTCCGCGTAGGCCGCGTTGAGCTTGGTGTGCCGGCCCGTCCCCGCGTACTTCTTGCCCGACTGCGAACCGACGAACGACGGTATCTCCACGTTCGAGTCGCGCGGCAGGGATATCAGCGTCGGACCGTTGCTGCCGTCGTGCAGGATCATCATCGAGTCGGTGCGCTTGCCCTGGGCCGACCCGGTGTGCAGCTTCTTCTTGTCCTCGGCCGACATGCCCTCGCGGCTGTCCGAGCCCACGATCAGGTAGTTGGTGCCGTCGCCCGCCTCCGGCCGGTCGATGACCTTGCTCAGGTCGACCTCGCGGCGGAGCTTGCCGTCGGCCCAGATGTAGGTGCCGATGGACGTGACGAGGAGCACGGCGACCAGGGTCAGCGCGGTCCACTTGATGCGGCGGCCCCAGTCCGGGCGCGGGGCCGCGCCACCGCCGCCGCCCGGGGCGCCGCCGTAGACCTGGCCGGTGTTG
>NZ_JCANQV010000267.1:0-7895 GCF_059553635.1 Candidatus Streptomyces philanthi | reverse complement strand
GGGCTGACGCTGTGCGCGGTGCCCGGAGCGGACACCGCCGTCGCGGGGTGCGACGCCGAGGTGGTGGGCGCCCGGCCGGAGGCCGAGTGGGAGCGGCTGCTCGGTGCGCACGCGCCGCTGGCCCGGCTCCTGGCCCGGGAACTGGCGGAGGACCCGGACGCCGCCGCGACCCGGGTGTGGTCCGCCGCCGAGTGCCTGCACAAGGCCGGGGTCACCGCGGCCGCACCGCTCTGTCTGGAGCCCGGCCACCGCGACGGCTGGGCGGTCCTCGCCTCCGGCCCACTGCGCGTCGCGACGCTGCTCACCACGCTCCGCACCACGCCGGAACCGGTCGTCTTCGCGATCCTTACGGGAGTGAGGTCCTGAAACCATGGCGGATTTCTTCGAACTGCGGCACACGGTGGGTTTCGAGGAGACCAACCTCGTCGGCAACGTCTACTACGTCAACTACCTCAGCTGGCAGGGCCGCTGCCGGGAGATGTTCCTCAAGCACAAGGCCCCCGACGTGCTCGCCGAGGTACGGGACGACCTGAAGCTGTTCACCCTCAAGGTCGACTGCGAGTTCTTCGCCGAGATCACGGCGTTCGACGAGCTGTCCATCCGGATGCGCCTGGCGGAACTCGCCCAGACCCAGCTGGAGTTCACCTTCGACTACCTCAGGACGGGGCCCGGCGGCGAGGAACTGGTCGCCCGGGGCCGGCAGCGGGTGGCGTGCATGCGCGGACCCAACAACGCGACGGTCCCCACACCCGTCCCCGAGGCGCTGGTACGGGCCCTGCGGCCCTACACACCGTCCCGCCCGCCGGCCGGGAGGCCCGTGTGAACGCCGTGCCCGCGCCGGCCGGGAAGGCCGCCGGCGAGACCGCCGCGGACCATGTCACCGACACCAAGGAACTGCGGGCCGCCTTCGGCACGTTCGCCACCGGCATCACCGTCGTCACCGTCGGCGGTCCCGCCCCGCGCGGCATGACCGCGAACTCCTTCACCGCCGTCTCCCTGGACCCGCCCCTCGTCCTCGTCTGCGTCCAGCACGACGCCGTCATGCACCAGGTCCTCGACGGCGCACGCCACTTCGGGGTGTCGGTACTGGCCGCGGGACAGGGCGCGGTGGCCCGGCACTTCGCGGACCACTCCCGGCCGATGGGCGCCGGCCAGTTCGACGCCGTCGACTGGCGGCCGGGCCCGGCCACCCGCGTCCCGCTGATCGCCTCCGCCCTCGCGCGCTTCGAGTGCGAGACCTGGCGGCGCTACGAGGGCGGGGACCACACCATCTTCCTCGGCCGGGTCCTCGCCCTGGAACGCGACCTCGCGCAGGAGGCGCTGCTGTTCTTCCGCGGGGAGTTCCGCGGCTGCGCGGCGCGGCCGAAGGAGGTCCGGGCATGACCGGCCCCCGCACCCCGCCCGGCCCGCCGCGCAGGGCGCTGCCCCGGCTGGTGAAGAAGCTCGTCACGGACCGGCTGGGGCTGATGACCGAGGCGGCGGAGCTCGGCGACGCCGTCCGTGTCGTCCTGGGCCCCCGGACGCTCCACATCTTCAACCACCCCGATCACGCCAAACACGTTCTGGCCGACAACAGCGGCAACTACCACAAGGGCATCGGCCTCACGGAGGCGAAACGGGCCCTCGGCGACGGGCTGCTGACGAGCGAGGGGGAGGTGTGGCGCGAGCAGCGCCGGGTGCTCCAGCCCGTCTTCCGGCACAAGCGCATCGCGGGGCAGGCCGGCGCGGTGGCCGACGAGGCGATGAGGCTCGTCGCCGTCCTGCGGCGGCACGAGGGCGGCGCGCCCGTCGATCTCGTGGAGGAGCTGACGGGGCTGACGCTCGGAGTGCTGGGGCGGACCCTGCTGGACACCGACCTCGCCGCGTACGACTCGGTGGCGCACTCCTTCGAGGCGGTCCAGGACCAGGCGATGTTCGAGATGATCACGCAGGGGGCGGTACCGGCCTGGGCACCGCTGCCGCGCCAGCTCCGCTTCCGCCGGGCCCGCCAGGACCTCCAGCGGGTCGTCGACCGGCTGGTGGCCGCGCGCGCCGGCCGCCCTCCCGGCGGCGACACGGACGACGCCCTCTCCCGGCTGATCGAGGCGACCGCCGGGGACGGCGCCGCGGCGGGCCGGCGGCGGCTGCGGGACGAACTCGTCACCCTGCTGCTGGCCGGCCACGAGACGACGGCGAGCACCCTCGGCTGGACCTTCCTGCTGCTCGACCGCCACCCCGGAGCGCTGACCCGGGTCCGCGAGGAGGCCCGCGCCGTGCTCGGCGACCGGGCGCCCGTCTTCGACGACCTGCGGCGCCTGACGTACACCACCCAGGTGGTGCAGGAGGCGATGCGGCTCTATCCGCCGGTGTGGATCCTCACCCGCCGGGCGCAGGGCGCGGACGTCATCGGCGGGTACCGCGTCCCGGCCGGGACCGATGTCCTGATCTGCCCGTACACCCTGCACCGCCACCCGGGGTTCTGGGACGACCCGGAGCGCTTCGACCCCGGCCGCTTCGCCCCGGACCGCGACGGGAACCGGCCCCGCTACTCCTACCTCCCGTTCGGTGCCGGGCCCCGCTTCTGCGTCGGCAACCATCTCGGGATGATGGAGGCCGTCTTCGTGACGGCCGTGGTCGTGCGGGAGATGACGCTGCGTACGGCGCCGGGGCACAAGGTGGTGGCCGAACCCATGCTGTCGCTGCGCATGCGGGGCGGGCTGCCCATGGAGGTGCACCGCGCCTGACGGTGCGCCGGGCGGGACCCCGGGTGGGGCGAGGACCGCGCCCGCCCCACCCGGTCCGTCAGCCCACGGCGTCCAGCGCCGCCAGCCGCAGGTCGAGCAGGGCGAGCAGCACCGGGGGGTCGAGGGCGCCGATGGACCTCAGCCGGATGTCGGCGGGCGGCAGCAGGGTGTCGGCTCCCACGGCGATCGGCCCGTGGGAGCCGACGGACGGCGCGCTGTCGTCGCCGATGCCGTCGACCTCCTCCATCCCGTACGGCACGGAGTGCACCAGGACGTGCCAGGTGCCGGCGGGGACGTTCTCCAGCACATAGGGGCCGGGCCGGTCCAGGACCGTGCAGCACACCGGCCGCCCCTGGGGTATGCAATCGGGAAAGAGGCCGACGAAGACATATCCGGCGGAGCCTCCCGCCGGGGCGAGGATTTCCCCCCGGAGGGAAGTGGCCCGCATTCCGCTCCGACGGAAATCCGTACGGATCTCGTCGGTGAACCCTCCCGACTGGCGGTAGGCCGACGGGGAGAGGCCCACACACGACTTGAAGCGTGAGCTGAAGGTGCCGACGCTGCTGTATCCGACCTGATTGCTGATGTCCGCCACGCTCAGGTCGGTTTCCAGCAGAAGACGTTTGGCCTCCTGTAACCGCAGTGCCGACAGGAAGCGCCCGGGTGATATTCCGGTGATCCCGCTGAACACCCGGGTGAAATGAAACTTGCTGTACATGGCCGTCTGTGCCATGTGGTCTATGGTGATTTCCTCGCCGAGGTTCTCCTGCATGGCGCTGATCACTCGTGCCACAGCTTGCTCCGTCGTGGATTCCATGGGCTCTCCCATATCGCAGCGGCGTTCCGGCCGTCGCGGACAACGGTTCTCCGGCGGCGGGCCAAGAATATCCAGTGAAAGCGCCGTAAGTGGAGGGCTGATGCCGGAAAAATATGCAACCCGGTATCAGATCTTCCTACCGTCCAGTTCTCTGGCGGCCTTGAGCCAGGATTCCGCGAATTTCCGGGCGAGCTCCGCCACGGCGGCGGTGCAATGCGCCGGGACCGTGTCCATCCTCTTCCGCCAGTTCTCCTCCAGGAGCATCTGGGCGTGGAGGCAGCGCAGCAGTTCACGGCCCGATTCGGTGTGCCGCAGCGACGGGTCGTTGGCGAGGCTGCGGAGGATGGCGGAGCCCTCGCGCTCGGCCGGGGTGCGGAGCACGGGCCGCCGGCCGTCCTCCTCGGCGGGCTCCCCGTACGCCCGGCGCGGCACCGGCCGCGGACCGGGGGCGCGCCGGTTCCCCGGCACCGCCTCCTCGCCGCGCTGGAGCCGTTCGCGCACGTCGTGGGCGGTGCCGACGGAGATCCCCGCGGCCTTGGCGACCTGCCGCAGCGGGGTGTCGGGCCGGGCCGTGATGATCTCCGAGGCGCGCAGCCGCCCCGCGCTGCTGCTGAGCGGGTAGCGCCTGCCGTCGGTGCCGATCCGGACGCTCGGCTGCGGAAGATCCGCACCTGAACGGTGCCGCAGGGCGGCCACCGACCTGGCGGCGAGCCCGGTGCGCGCGGCGATGGCCCGGTCGGACAGCTGGGGGTGGGTGACGAGTATCCGCCGGGCCGCCGCCTTGCGCTCGGCCAGCGAGAGGGGAAGGCCGTGGGAAACGTTTTCCCCGACCGCGTGGAGGAAGATATCCTCCTCGTCCCCCTCGAAGAATGACACCTCGATCCTGTCCCTGCCCCGGAGAAGGGCCGCATGGACCCGGTGCATCCCGTCGATGACCCGCATGGTGCGGCGGTGGACGAGAATCGGGGGAAGTGCGGATTCGGTTTCCGCGAGACGGCGGACATGTTCGCCGTCGACGCCGCCCAGCCGGGGGGAATCGGCGGGAAGGAGTGCCGCTATGGAGACGGTGTGTGTGTTACTGATCCGTTCGCTTGATTCCTCGTGGCCGTTTCTGTTGTTTTCGGGGGGCTGTGCCGGAGGGCCGTCGGGGGTGCTTTCCCGCATTTCCGAACTGGCCACCATGTAACCCCCGCAAGTGAAGTCGGTCCAAGGGGACGCAGGACGGTCCCCCGGGACGGGAACCCCGGGGGACCGGAACGCTTTGTCCCCTGTGCGCAGCTTGCCAATGGTGTGGAGTCGGACCAATACCATAGCGGTTGACGGACTTGTGGCCAAGGGGTAACCAAACCTTGATAAGCGGAGCTGAAGATTCCGTCGCTTATCAGTTGCTTGAACGAACTCACCTTCCCTACGTTGTCGGTGGTTTAAAAATGGCAATGACGCGAACTGGAGGATTGGTCGATGGACCGTGGCACACAGGAGCGGACGGACCGGACACCGATACTGGAGGCATACGCCGACACCATCATTCCCGGGGAAAAGCGGTGGCCCGGTGACAGAACGGTCGCCGGAGCGGCCGAGGGGCCCGGCGCCGTGGCGGCCGGCGCCATCGAGCTCCTGGAGTGGGACGCCACCGGCATGCCCGAAGGACTCGACGACCTCGCGCGCATGCTCAACGCCCACGCCGTCGCCTACGCCGAGGAGCACGACGTGGCGCTGGACGACACCGTCGCCCCCTTCGTCTCCCTGTCGTTCGAGCACCGCACGGCCCTGGTCCGGCGGCTGCTCGCCCCCGGCCACCCGGAGAAGGAGTTCTGGGTGATGCTCGCGCTGTTCAGCACCATGGCGTTCGACTCGGCCGCCCATCTGCACACCGCCGACGCCCTCGCCGCCGGGCACCCGGGACTCGCCGCGATGGGCGTCACCGCGCCCGACGAGGACGGCCTCTGGCGCTTCGGCGACTTCACCTACGGACGCCCGCTCGCCCGCCTCCACCCCGACACGAACCCGACAGGGAGCCTGGCATGACCGCAGCGGAGAGCACGGACGTCCTCGTCGTCGGCAGCGGTTTCGGCGGCGCGATCGCCGCCTACCACCTCGCGGCGGGGGGCGCCAGGGTCACCGTGCTGGAGCGCGGACCGTGGCTGGAGGGCAAGGACTTCGAGCACGACTTCAAGCTCGGCTCCTCCTCCACCAGGATCTTCGACTTCGTCGTCGGCGACGGCATGAGCGTCCTCGGCGGCAACTGCGTCGGCGGCGGCAGCGTCGTCTACTTCGCCGCCATGCCCCGCGCCCCCCGTTTCGTCTTCGACCGGCAGGGCGGCGCCGGCAGACGGATGTGGCCGTCCTCCGTGCACCGCGACGCGCTGGAGCCCTGGTACGACCGGGTCGCCGAGGCGCTGCCCGTCACCCCGCAGGAGTGGAAGGACACCACCTACTCCGGCGGCCTCTGGGCGGCCGCCTGCGACCACGCGGGCCGCACCGCCAACCCGCTGCCGGTGGCCGTCGACAACAGCCGCTGCGTCAACTGCAACTGGATGATGGCCGGCTGCCGGTTCGACGCGAAGCGGTCCCTGCTGTTCAACTACCTGCCCGCCGCCCTCGCCCACGGCGCCGTGATCCGCCCGCTCCACGAGGTGCAGCGCATCTCCCGGACCGACGACGGCGGCTACCGCGTCCACTACAACCTCGTCGACGAGGAGGACTACCGCGTCCAGACCCCCGACGCGGGCCGCATCGACGCCAAGGTCGTCGTCCTCGCGGCCGGCGCCGGCGCCACCCCCGTCATCCTGCAACGCAGCCGGCCGTCGCTCGGCGCCATGCCGCACGCGGTCGGCCGCTACTTCTCCGGCAACGGGGAACGCCTCAACACCGCCGTCCTCGACGAGGACCGGGTCGCCGAGGTCCTCGGCCTCTCCCGCGGTGACGGCGCCGCCTACGCTGCCCACCAGATCGGCCGGGGCCCGACGGTCGCCAGCTGGGACCGGCTCGACGGCTCGCGCCCCGAGTTCTCCCGCTACTCGCTGGAACAGCTCTACTTCCCGCCCGGCCTCGGCACCATCCTCGCCCAGGCGCCCGGGGCCACCGGGCCGTCCTGGTTCGGCAGGGAGAAGAAGGAGTTCCTGCGCAGCTGGCGCTCCTGGCTGACGATCTTCACGATGAGCGAGGACGACAACGAGGGTGTCTTCGGCCCGCCCCCGCCCACCGGCAACGCCCGCCGCATCTCCCAGCAGATGCTCGGCCGCGGCGCGCTGCGCTACGTACCGACGGAGAACACCCTGCGCGGCTGGGCCGAGTCCGACGCCGAGGTCAAGGACATCCTCGAACGGGACGGCCTGGCGAAGGTCATGCCGTGGACCAACGACGTGATCGGCGCCTACACCGTCCACCCCCTGGCGTCCTGCCGCATCGGCGACGACCCCGCCACCTCCGCCCTCGACGACCGCCATGAACTCCGCGGCCACCCCGGGATCTTCGTCACCGACGGCTCCGCGGTCCCCGGCGCGCTGACCGTCAACCCGGCGATGACCATCGCCGCCCTCGCCGAGCGCGCCGTCCCCGGCATCGTGGAGGCCGCCCGGAGCCGGGGCGTCCCCGTGACGTACGGGGCGCCCGCACCCGACGGCGCCACCAGCGGGAGGCGGGCCGTGCTGCCCCTGACGCGCTCCGCCACGCGCGGTTAGTTGTGTGACAGGACCCACTCGTCAGGGCGTGCCGGGAACCCCCGGCACGCCGTCCGACCCCGTGAGGTGGTGCCCGTGAACAGGTTCGTCCGCAGGGCGGTGGCGGCGACGTCGGCCCGCGTCCACCACGTCCGGGTCGTCCGCCCGGCGGACGCCGAAGGACTGGTCGCGGCCGTGTACGCACAGGCGACCCGCGACTTCGGCGCCCCCGCACCACCGCTCGCCCTCCACTCGCCCGCACCGCGCACCCTCGCCGCGGCATGGACGATGCTCCGCGAGACCCTGGTCGTCCAGGACCGCGTGAGCCGCCCCGCCAAGGAGGCGCTGGCCGCCGCCGTGTCCGAGGCCAACTCCTGCCCCTACTGCGTCGAGGTGCACCGCGCCGCGGCCCGCGGAAACGGCCCGGGCGGCACCGAGGACCCCGCCCCCGCCGACGCCGAGCCGCCGTACCCGGCCCCCGAACGGTCCGAGCGCCTGGGCGTCGCCGTCACCTTCCACTACCTCAACCGCATGGTCAACGTCTTCCTCGACGCCTCGCCCCTGCCCGCCGCCACCCCGTCCCCCGCACGCGGGACGCTGATGCGCCTGATCACCCACGCGATGCGCCGCGACGACGCCGAGCCGGGCGCCTCGCTCGCCCTGCTGCCGCCCGCCGCGCTCCCCGACGACCTG
>NZ_JCANQV010000266.1:0-7934 GCF_059553635.1 Candidatus Streptomyces philanthi | reverse complement strand
AGGCGGTCCTGGACGGGCTGGAGGCGCTGCCGGTCGAGGAGCTGCCGGTGGCCGTGGACGCGGAGCCGGTGCTGGGCCGTCGCAGCACACTGCGGCTGCGGGTGCACGACCTGTACGGGCGGCTGGCCCCGGCCGGGCCGCGCGGCATCGATGTCGAGCTGCGGCGGCGTACCGGCGACCGGCGCGGAGTGGTGCGCACCGCCGCGCTCACCCCGGCGGACGGGTCCTGGACCGCGGAGGTGGTGCTGGACCTCGCCTCGCTGGCCGTCCGCGGGGGCCGCTCGGCGGAGCCGGACTCCTGGGACGTGACGGCCTTGGTGCGCTGCGCCGACGGTTCGGTGCTGCGTGTCGCGCCGCGGGCGGCGGGCCCGGGGCTGCGCCGCCGGATGCTGCCCGGTGGGCGTCGCGGGGTCCTGCTGGCGCAGCCGTACGCGACGACGGGCGGTGCGCTGGCGCTGCGGCTGGCGGCCGGCCTTGGCAGTGTGTGGCGGATCGCGGCGCGCCGGTTGCGGCGCTGAGCCGTCCGCCCGTCCTCATCTTTTCCCGACGTTCCCGAGCCTAGGATGCGGTTATGTCTTACTTGATCACGGGTGGTGCCGGTTACATCGGTGCCCATGTCGTACGGGCCATGCACGATGCCGGTGAGCCGGTCGTGGTGCTGGACGACCTGTCGACGGGGGTACCGTCCCGGATTCCGGAGGGGGTGCCGCTGGTCAAGGGCTCGATCCTGGACCGGGCGCTGCTGGACCGTGTCATCGCCGAGCACGGGGTGACCGATGTGGTGCACCTGGCGGCGAAGAAGCAGGTCGCGGAGTCGGTGGCGATGCCGCTGCACTACTACCGCGAGAACGTCCACGGTCTCCAGACGCTGCTGGAGGCGCTGGCCGCGGGCGGTGTGGGGCGTTTCGTGTTCTCGTCGTCGGCGGCGGTGTACGGGATGCCGGACGTCGACCTGGTCACCGAGGACACGCCGTGCGCACCGATCAACCCGTACGGGGAGACCAAGCTCGTCGGCGAGTGGATGGCCCGTGCGGCGGGCCGGGCGCACGGCATCAGCACCGCCTGTCTGCGCTACTTCAACGTGGCGGGCGCGGCGGCGCCGGAGCTGGCGGACACCGGGGTGTTCAACATCGTGCCGATGGTCTTCGAGAAGCTCACCCAGGGCGCCGCGCCGCTGATCTTCGGCGACGACTACGACACGCCCGACGGCACCTGCATCCGTGACTACATCCATGTCGCGGATCTCGCGGACGCCCATCTGGTGGCGGCCCGCAAACTCGCCGAGCCGGGCCCGGTGCGGGACCTGACGCTCAACATCGGGCGGGGCGAGGGCGTTTCGGTGCGCGAGATGATCGACCTGATCATCGAGGTCACCGGGCGCGGGGATCTCGCCGCCGAGGTCGCGCCGCGCCGGGCGGGCGACCCGGCCCGGGTGGTGGCGTCCGGTGAGAGGACCGCGGCGGTGCTGGGCTGGAAGGCGCACCACGACGTCCGCGACATGATCACCTCCGCGTGGGAGGGCTGGCGGTACCACCACCCCGAGGCGCGCTGAGCACCACAGGGGCACACGGGCGGCCGGGGGCGCGGGGAGCGTCGCCGGCCGCTTCGCCGTGTCAGCGGACGGG
Organism: Candidatus Streptomyces philanthi; assembly: GCF_059553635.1. Taxonomy (NCBI): domain Bacteria; kingdom Bacillati; phylum Actinomycetota; class Actinomycetes; order Kitasatosporales; family Streptomycetaceae; genus Streptomyces; species Candidatus Streptomyces philanthi. The sequence goes on along the minus strand of NZ_JCANQV010000266.1, from coordinate 6,309 downwards.
GCGCACGGCGAGGTCGTAGCAGGCGTCGGGGATGGGGTGGGCCGGGTCGCGGAAGAAGGGGTAGGCGGCGTAGGTCCGGCCGTCGGGGTCGCGGTGCGGCGGGCCGGGGACGGCGTGGGTGTCGGCGCGGATCACGGCGGTGAGTTCGGGGACGAGCCCCTCGCGCAGGCAGTGGGCGCGCAGTCGCAGCCGGGGCGGGAGGGCGGCCCGTACCCGGTCGGTGAGGTGGCGGGCGACCAGGGGCCGGGCGGCGTCGGCCATCGCGCGGCGGCCGGCGTCGTCGCGGGCAAGGTAGGGGGCGGCGAACGCGGCGAGGATCTCGCCGTGGAAGTGCCGCACCATCAGCGTGTCGCGGTCGGGTCCGGGGGCGACGGTGTCGGTGACCTGGTCGAGGACGGTGGCGAGGTAGCCGAGGTGGTCGGGCCAGTCGAGGTCCTGGCGGCTGGCGTTGCTGTCGTCGTCGCGGCCGTGCAGGTAGTAGCAGTCGTAGTCGGCGACGACGGAGACGGTGCGGGCGCGCAGCACGGCGGCGATGCCGAACGGCAGGTCCTCGGCGAGCGCGCGGCCCTCGGTGAACCGCAGCCGGTGCTCGGTGACGAAGGAGCGCCGGAAGAGTTTGTAGGCGGCGAGCGTCCAGTAGACCGGGGAGTCGAAGACGGAGACGCTGCCGCTGGTGGTGCGCAGGTCGACGGGGGCGTCGCGGCCGTCGGCGCCGACGATCCTGCCGTAGACCACGTCGGATTCGTGGGCGCGGGCCATCGCGACGAGCCGTGCCAGGGCCTCGGGGCCGAGGTGGTCGTCGGAGTCGGCGAAGAACACGAACTCGCCGGTGGCGCGGTCGAGTCCGAGGTTGCGGGGGCGGCCGGGGCCGCCGGAGGGCGGCTCGTGGACCACGGTCAGGTGCGGGTGGCGGCGGGCCTGTTCGTCGAGCCAGGGGCCGCTGCCGTCGGTGGAGCCGTCGTCGACGGCGATGATCTCGGTGCGGTGGGGGCCGAGGGTCTGGGCGAAGAGGGAGTCGAAGCAGCGGGGGAGGTAGCGCAGGGTGTTGTGCACCGGTACGACGACGCTGACGGTGGGCGGTGCGGCGGGCTGCGGGGGCTGTGGGGGCTGTGGGGCCATGGTCGTCCTCGGTGGTCCGGGCGGGGCCGCCGGGCCGGGCGGGCCCCGCCGTCCGGCGGGCCCGCCCGGCCCCGTTTCAGCGCTCCAGGAAGGCGAAGAGGTCCTCCCAGCGCCGGGTGATCCGGTCGGTGGAGTAGCGGCGGACGTTCTCCCTGGCCGCTTCGCCGAACCGGTCGCGCAGTTCCTTGTCGGCGATCAGTGTCCCGATGTGGTCGGCGAGTTCGTTGACGTTGCCGAGGGTGGCCAGCAGTCCGTCCTCGCCGTGGCGTACGATCTCGCGGACGCCGGGCGCGCAGTCGAACGCGGCGCACGGCACCCCGGCGGCCATCGCCTCCATCAGCGACAGCGGGAAGCCCTCGGCGCGGGACGCCTGGGCGAAGACGGAGGCGCCGCGGAGCGCGCCGGGCACGTCGCCGGTGCGGCCCATGAACTCCACCGAGCGTTCCAGGCCGAGGGTGTCGCGCTGTTTGCGCAGGATCTCCTCGTCCTCGCCGGAGCCGTAGATCCGCAGCAGCCAGTCGGGGTGGCGGGGGGCGAGCAGGGCCCAGGCGTCGAGGAGGAGGTCGACGCCCTTCTCGTCGGAGAGCCGGCCGATGCTGGCGACGACGTTCTCGGTGCGCGGGGAGGGGTCCTCGGGCATCAGGGGCAGCGGGTTGGGCATGAAGTCGGCGTTGTCCATGCCGGCCCGGATCCACCGGTCGGCGTCCTCGCGGGTGAGTGCCAGCATCCGGTCGACGTCGCGGTAGTGGCGGCGGACGCGGGCGAAGCGGGAGGAGTTGCGGCAGGCGTCGAACGACTCGTGGCTCATGCCGATGACGGGCATGCCCGCGGTGTCGGCGAGCCGTACCCATTCCATGGCCCAGATCTGGGTGACGACGACGATGCCGCCGGGGCCCGCGGCGGCGAACCGGGCCGACATCTCGCGGGCGGCCGCGAGCATCCCCGCTTCGCGGGCGGCGCGGCGGCGGCGTTCGGCGAGGTTGAGCCGGCCGCTGACGCCGCGGGCCGGGACGGCCTTGGGCGGGTGTTCGCTGTAGAGGGTGGTGGTGGGGTAGTCCACCTCGCCCAGGTCGGCGCGGTGGTCCTCGGGGGCGGGGACGATGCCGATGACGTGCGGGCGGTGGCCGCGTTCGGCGAACAGCCGGGCCATCTGGTGGGTCCAGGTGGTCACCCCGCCGATCTCGTTGACGTTGTTGCAGACGAAGTAGAGGTCACGCCCGGTCACTTGGGGTCTCCTTCGCGGTGTGCGGCACCGAAGAACCTGTCGACGACGCGGCGGGCCGCGTCCCCCCTGTCGTACTCGCCGTAGGCGGCGACGAACGCCCCGCGGGCCTCACGGTGTTCGGTGTCGGCCACCTTGAGGTGGTCGAGCGCGGCGAACAGAGCGTCCTGGTCGCGGACGAACGGGCCGGGGGCGGTGGTCGCGAGGTCGAAGTAGGTGCCGCGGGCCTCGTTCGCGTACTCCTCGTAGTCGTGGGCGAAGAAGATCATCGGCCGGTCGAGGAGGGCGTAGTCGAACATCACCGAGGAGTAGTCGGTGATCAGCGCGTCGGCGAGGGTCATCAGCGGGGTGATGTCGTGGTGGCCGGTGACGTCGATGACGGTGCCGCGGACGGAGGGGGGCAGGACGACGGTGTTGAGGTAGTGGGAGCGGATCAGCAGGACGTAGCGGTCACCGAAACGGGTGGCGAACTCATCGGCGTCGAAGGGAAGTTCGAAGGGGGCGACGGAGCCGTTGGGCCGGGCGCGGAAGGTCGGCGCGTAGAGGAGCACCGTCCTGTCGTCCGGGATGCCCAGTTCGGCGGCGAGCGGGCCGCGGACGCGTTCGCCGCCGCTCTCCTCGGCCGCGCGGGCGGCGACCAGGGCGTCGTTGCGGGGGTAGCCGGTGCGCAGCAGCACCTCGGGGCGCAGCCGGAAGGCGCGGGCGAGGGTGGTGACGTCGTGCTCGGTGCGGACGAGGAAGTGGTCGAAGCGGTCGAGGACCTGCTGGTACGCCTCCTTCGCGGCGCGGGACTGGAGCCGCAGCCGGGGTTCGTCGAAGCCCATCCGCTTGAGGGCGGAGCCGTGCCAGGTCTGGATGTAGGTGGTCTGGGGGCGTTTGGTGAGCTTGAGGGGGAAGCCCTGGTTGTCGATCCAGAACTCGGCCTGGGCCAGGGCCCGCAGATACGGCCAGCTCCAGCGTTCGACGAGGGTGGCGTCCTCGGGGAAGCCCTCGGGTTTCCTGCCGGAGTAGCTCCAGACGGCCTCGAAGTCGATGCCCTGGCGGCGCATCTCCTCGTAGAGGGCGCGGGGGCTGTCGCTGTACTGCTTGCCGAGGTGGGACTCGAAGACGACCAGGCCCTTGCGGACGGGGAGCTTGCAGAACACGTCGTGGTAGACGCGGAGTTTGGTGCGGCCGGAGTTGAGGTCGCGCTTGGCCTTGCGGGCCTTGCGGACGCCGGTCTTGGCGAGCGTGGCGGCCTGGCTGCGCAGGGCCTGGCCGAGGAGTTTCTGGGTGGAGCGGGCGGCGCGGCCCTGGGCGTGGAGGACGAAGGTGAGGTGGCCGCGGCGGGAGACGGAGGGTTCGACGCGGTCGGAGACCAGCCGGGTCAGCCGGGGGCGGACGCGCAGGGCGTGGGCCCGGTCGAGGTCGACGCCGCCGACGGTGAGGCGGGTGCGGGTGGTCTCGCCGTCGGCCTCCAGGATGAGCCGGACGTCCCAGACGGCGTCGATGACGCCGAGGGGGCGCAGCCTGCGGGAGAGGTCGAGGGTGGCCTGCCAGCGGAGGTGGTCGCCGTCGAGGTCGAGGGTGTGCAGGGGGAAGGTGAAGGTCTGGAGGCTGCGGCGGCGGGCCCGTAGTTCGAGGCGGCCGCGGAGCCGGCCGGCGCGGGTGAACTGGCCGAGCGGATTGACGACGGCGCCGGTCAGTTCGACGGTGCCGCGGCCGTCGTCCTCGTAGGCGGTGAGCTGGTTGCGGAGGAACAGCTTGCCCAGCGGGCGGGTGTGGTAGCCGGCGTCGGTGACGTCGAGGACGCGGCGGCCCTCGGGGTCGTCGAGGTGGCGGGCGGTCCAGTAGACACGGCCGTCCCGTTCGGTGAGGGGGCTGGAGAGTTTGTCGCGGTTGATGAGGGTGTCGACGGCGGGCATCAGGGCGTCCCAGTCCTCCTTCGCGAGGAGGTAGGCGCAGATGGCCTGTATCGGCTGGACGCGGCGGTAGGCGGCGGGGTCGATGCCGCCGAGGTAGCCGTTGGCCATGGCGGCGAACTCGCGGCGGTAGTCCTCGTCCAGCAGCGGCAGGTCGCGCAGGTGCAGGACGAGGTCGTGCTTGAGGAACTTGACGTCCTTGTGGAACTTGAGCTCGTCCAGGCCCTTGTCCGCGAGAAGTTCGTCGACCCGGCGGTGGATCTCCATGCGGTGGGCGAAGTTGGCGATCTCGTGCCGCCGGTTGCTGATGGACTTCGTCGCCGCCTTCTCGAAGACGTTCCAGAAGTAGACGTGGTTGGGGATGAGGGTGATGCGCCGGGCGGCGACGTACGCCTGGGCGGAGAACAGCAGGTCCTCGTAGTGGATGCCGACGGGGAACTCCAGGCCGGCCTCGCGCAGGAACTCCCGGCGGTAGAGCTTGTTGGTCGACAGGGTGTCGAAGACCAGCAGGTCGGGGAGTTCGGAGACGGAGTCGAGGGTACGGGTCCTGGAGTAGAGCCAGGGGTACCACTCGACCTGCTTCTTCAGCCGGGTGTCGGCGTGCACCCTTACGCACATGCCGGAGACGAGGTCGGCGCCGCTGCGTTCGGCGGCCTCCAGCATGTTGCGGCAGGCGTTGTGCTCCAGGACGTCGTCGCTGTCGAGGAACATGACGTAGGTGCCGCGGGCCCGGTCGATGCCGTGGTTGCGGGGGGCGCCGCAGCCGCCGCTGTTCTCGGGGAGGCGGAAGGCGCGCACCCGGTCGGGGTGGGCCGCGGCGAGCTCCCGGGCGACGGTGAAGGATCTGTCCGTGCTGTGGTCGTCGACGATGACGACCTCGACGCCGTGGAGGGTCTGGTCCAGGACGGACCGGACGGCGGTCGGCAGCCGGTCGGCGTCGTTGTAGACGATCACGACTACGGAGACGTCAGGCACGGGCACCCCAATCATCTGTTGTGTTCCTTGCCGTGCGGGCCCTCAAAATACCGTGCACGATCGACTACAGCCTGTAATACCGGACATCCCGGTGTGCGATTTTTACGGGGCATTACCGGTGCCGCGCCGTGCGCTCGTGGTGCGGCCGCGCGAGGGCCGTCGACCCGTGGACGCCGTGACGCGCGTCCGCCGGGCGGCGTGACCACCGCACGCCACCACTCCAGGAGAATGAAACGGACTCCCCGGACATATACCTTGGACCTGACATCCGGTGAGCCTGGAGAAGAGCCTGTGGAGTCGACGCCTTCCCCCTCCAAGAGGCGGTACCGGCTCGTACGGTTGCGCGACGGCGGGGTGAAGTGGCCCACCGCCGAAGCATGGGAAAGGATGTGCGCCCCCGGGCTCGCGGCCCTGGTCCCGATGGGCGCGTACTGCCTGGCGCTCGCCGTCCACGGCGGCTACCCCTTCGGGCCCCGCTCCCGCGCCGTCAACGACCTCGGCAACCAGTTCGTCCCCTTCCACGCCCGGCTGTGGGACCTCGCGCACCACGCCACCACCGGCGACCTCTTCTTCAACTGGGGCAGCGGCTACGGCGTCCCCTTCCTCGCCGACTTCCTCACCTATCTGATGAACCCGTTCTCCTGGCTCGTCGTCCTCTTCCCCCGCGAACTCGCCGACCTGCCGGTGTTCCTGGTGACCCTGCTGAGCATCGGGCTGGGCAGCGCCCTGATGGCCGTCCTCCTCGGCAGGCTGCGCCCCGGCCCCGGAGTGCTGCGGGCGCTGGTGGCGGCGGGCTACGGGCTGAGCGCGTGGGTGCTGGTGGACGGGCACGCCGACCCGATGTGGATGTGGGGCGTGGTGGCGCTGCCGCTGCTGGGCATCGCCGCCGACTGGTGCCTGCGCGGGCGCCGCTGGCCGGCCGGGACCCTGCTGGTCGCCGCCGCCTGGGCCGGGAACTTCTACACCGCGGCGATGGCCACCCTCGCCATGGCCCTGGTCCTCGCCGTACGGCTGCTGACCATGCGGCTCTCCGGCCGCGAGAGGCTGCGGGCGGCGGGCCGCGCCGTCACCATGGGCGGTGCCGGGGTGCTG
>NZ_JCANQV010000265.1:0-7950 GCF_059553635.1 Candidatus Streptomyces philanthi | reverse complement strand
GAGCGCCTGCGCGTCCTCGTTGGCGAAGAGGTCCCCGGCCGTCCCGTGGTCGAGGACCTGGGCGAACGCGTCCAGGTCGCTGGCCAGCACGGGCGCCCCCGCGGACAGCGCCTCGACGAGGATGATCCCGAACGACTCGCCGCCGGTGTTGGGCGCCACGTACACGTCGACGCTGCGCAGCAGCCGCGCCTTGTCCTCGTCGCTGACCATGCCGAGGAACTCCACCCGCGAGCGCAGTGCGGCGGGGAGGGCGGCGACCGCCTCCTTCTCGTCGCCGCGTCCGGCGACCAGCAGCCGGGCGTCGGGGACCTCGGCCAGGACGGCGGGCAGCGCCGCCATCAGCACGGGCAGTCCCTTGCGGGGCTCGTCGATCCGGCCGATGAAGCCGAGGGTGTTCCCCCGCCACTCCTCCTTGGGTTCGGCGTCCGCGAAGAAGCCGACGTCCACGCCGTTGGGGATCACCACCGCGTCGCCGCCGAGGTGCTCGACGAGGGTGCGCCGGGCGTACTCGCTCACCGCGATACGGGCGCTGATCTTCTCCAGCGCGGGCTGGAGGATCGGATACGCGGCGATCATGGCGCGGGAGCGGGGGTTGGAGGTGTGGAAGGTCGCCACGATGGGGCCCTGCGCCGCCCAGCAGCTCAGCAGGCCCAGCGACGGCGAGGCCGGTTCGTGGATGTGGATGACGTCGAAGGCGCCGTCGTGCAGCCAGCGGCGGACCCGGGCGGCCGACAGGAAACCGAAGTTCAGCCGGGCGACGGAGCCGTTGTACGGCACGGGGACGGCGCGTCCGGCGGAGACGACGTACGGGGGCAGCGGGGTGTCGTCGTCCGCGGGGGCGAGGACGGAGACCTGGTGGCCGAGGCGGAGCAGATGCTCGGCGAGGTCGCGGATGTGGAACTGGACGCCGCCGGGGACGTCCCAGGCGTAGGGGCAGACGATGCCGATTCTCACGCGCTCTCCGTTCCGGGGGCCGCCCCGGACGCCGGGCGCGGCTCCAGGTCGGCGAGCCACAGGCGTTGCAGCATGTGCCAGTCCTCGGGGTGCTCGGCGATGCCGGAGGCGAACGCGTCGGCCAGCCGCTGGGTCATCACCGCGGCCTTCTCCGCGTGGGTGCCCTCCTCGGGGACGGTGATCTCGGGGTGGAACCGGCCCCGCATGACGGGGCCGTCGTCGTACCAGAGGGTGACGGGCAGCAGTATCGAGCCGGTACGGGCGGCGAGCATGGCCGGGCCCGTGGGCATCTTCGCCCGTTCCCCGAAGAAGTCGACCTCGGTGCCGGAGCGGGACAGGTCACGGTCGGCGACCAGGCAGACCACGCCGCCCGCCCGCAGCCGGCGGGCCAGCGTGCCGAAGGCGGCGCCCCCGGTGTGCGGGAGGACCTCCATGCCCAGGCCCTGGCGGTAGGCGACGAACCGGTCGTAGAGCGACTCCGGCCGCAGCCGTTCGGCGACGGTGGCGAAGGGGACGCCGCGGGCGGTGGTGAGCCAGACGCCGGCGAGGTCGTAGTTGGCCATGTGCGGCAGGGCGAGGACGACGCCCCGGTCGCTCGCCACGGCCTCGTCGAGGCGGTGGGCGTCGTGGGGCGCGAAGCCGTTCCTTATGCGGTCCCCGCTCCACACCGGCAGCCGGAACGACTCGATCCAGTAGCGCATGTACGAGCGCATCCCGGCCCGCGACAGCTCCGCGAGGCGCTGCGGCGGGGCGCCTGGGACGACGCGGGCGAGGTTGGCCTCCAGGCGCCGCACCCCGGCGCCGCGGCGCTTCCACGCGGCGTCGGCGATGCCCCGGCCCAGGCGGACGGCGGCGCCCTCGGGCAGCCGTTTGACGGTGCTCCAGCCCAGGCCGTAGAGGCCGTCGGTGAACCGTTCGGCGACGGTGGCGGACCGTTCGCCGGTCGTGGCGCGGCTCATGCGCTGTTCCCCCCTTGTGCGACGGCGTCGGCCTCGGCGGACTCCCGGCGGACCGTCACCACGCGCTGGCCGAGGGTGACGGTACTGCCGACGGCGACGATCCACAGGCCGATCGGCAGCAGGACCTCCACGCCGGGCACCCCGAAGGCGTGCAGTCCGGAGAAGCCGCAGGCGACGAGGGTGACGACCAGCCGCTCGGCGCGTTCGACCAGCCCGTTGACGTTCACCGGCAGGCCGATGGCCTCACCGCGGGCCTTGGTGTACGAGACGACCTGGCCGCTGGCGAGGCAGAAGATCGCGATGGCGCAGAGGACCAGGCTGTCGCCGCGCCCCGCGTACCACAGGGCGAGGCCGCCGAAGATCGCCGAGTCGGCGACGCGGTCCAGGGTGGAGTCGAGGAAGGCGCCCCAGCGGCTGGAGCGGCCCAGTTGCCGGGCCATGTTGCCGTCGACCAGGTCCGAGAAGACGAACAGGGTGATGACGACGGTGCCCCAGAAGAACTCGCCCCGCGGGTAGAACACCAGGGCGCCGGTGACCACACCCCCGGTCCCTACGAGGGTGACCGCGTCCGGGCTGACCCCGAGACGGATGAGCAGGGCGGCGAACGGCGTGAGAACACGCGTGAAGAACGCACGCGCGTACGTGTTCAGCATGGCCTTCCCGAAGGTCGATACGGGCCGCGCGGTCATGGGGCCACCGGCTGGCCCATCGTAGCCACGAGCTCCGGGGGCACCACGAAGGCATCGCGACACCGGGTGCATCCGGCATTCCGGACACATCCCGCCACGGCCCCGGGGACGGTCCCTTTGCCCCCGGACGCGGCGGGACGGGCGCACGGATCCGGCCGAGCTCCCGTCCGCCCCGTATGGACGGGGCATGACCCCGGTGGAAAGCTCGAACCACCGCAAAGTGTCGACCTGGAGGCGAGACACATGAGCGAGAAGTCGGGTACACGTCCCGGGGCCGCCGGAGGCGCACCGGCGGCCGGCCGGCCCACCTCCCTGAGGAACGTGGTGCTGGTCGGCCACAGCGGCGCCGGGAAGACCACCCTGGTCGAGGCACTGGCCCTGGCGTCCGGCGCCGTCAACCGGGCGGGCCGGGTCGAGGACGGCACATCGCTGTCCGACCACGACGAGATCGAACGGCGCCGACAGCGCTCGGTACAGCTGTCCCTGGTGCCCGTCGACTGGGACGGGGTGCGGATCAACCTGCTGGACGCCCCCGGATACGCCGATTTCGTCGGCGAGCTCCGGGCCGGGCTGCGCGCCGCCGACGCGGCCCTCTTCGTCGTCTCCGCGGCGGACGGCGTGGCGGGCGCGACCCGCGCGGTGTGGGACGAGTGCGCGGCGGTCGGCATGCCCCGCGCCCTGGTCCTCACCCACCTGGAGGCATCCCGCGCCGATTTCGACCAGATGACCGAGCAGTGCCGCGCGGCCTTCGGCGGCGACGACCCCGACGCGGTCCTGCCGCTGTACCTGCCGCTGTACGGCACCCCGGGCGCCGACGGGCACGCCCCCGTGCACGGGCTGATCGGCCTGCTCACCCGGCAGGTCTTCGACTACTCGTCCGGGAAACGGACCGAGCGGGCGCCGACCGCGGAGGAGATGCCCCTGGTCGAGGAGGCCCGCGGCCGGCTGATCGAGGGGATCATCGCCGAGAGCGAGGACGAGACCCTGATGGACCGCTACCTCGGCGGCGAGGACATCGACCTCAAGACCCTCGTCGGCGACCTGGAGACCGCCGTGGCCCGCGGCACCTTCCACCCGGTGCTGGCCGCCGCCCCGGCACCCGAGGGGGCCCGGCAGGGCCTGGGCACCGTCGAACTGCTGGAACTGATCGCCGGCGGCTTCCCCACCCCCGCCGAACGGGAGGCGCCGGCCGTCACCGGCGTCGACGGCTCCCCGCGGCCCGCGCTCGCCTGCGACCCCGAGGGGCCGCTCGCCGCCGAGGTGATCCGCACCACGTCCGACCCGTACGTCGGCCGTCTCTCCCTGGTCCGCGTCTTCTCCGGCACCCTGCGGCCCGACGAGACCGTGCACGTCTCCGGGCACGGTCTGACCGACCGGGGCCACGAGGACCACGACGCCGACGAGCGGACCGGCGCGCTGACCACCCCGTTCGGCAAGCAGCAGCGCCCCCTGGACCGGGCCGTCGCGGGCGACCTGGCGTGCGTCGCCAAACTCGGCCGCGCGGAGACCGGCGACACCCTCTCCGCCAAGGACGACCCGCTGCTGATGGAGCCCTGGTCGATGCCCGACCCGCTGCTCCCGGTCGCCGTGCGGGCGCACAGCAAGGCGGACGAGGACCGGCTCTCCCAGGGCCTGGCCCGCCTGGTGGCGGAGGACCCGACGCTGCGTCTGGAGCACAATCCGCACACCCGGCAGGTGGTGCTGTGGTGCCTGGGCGAGGCGCACTCCGAGGTGGTGCTGGAGCGGCTGCGGACCCGGTACGGCGTCCAGGTCGACACCGTCGCGCACAAGGTGTCGCTGCGGGAGACCTTCGGCACCCCCGGCGCCGGGCGCGGCCGCCACGTCAAGCAGTCCGGCGGGCACGGGCAGTTCGCCGTCTGCGAGATCGAGGTGGAGCCGCTGCCGGGCTCCTCGGACGTCGAGTTCGTGGACAAGGTCGTCGGCGGCGCGGTGCCGCGGCAGTTCATCCCGTCCGTGGAGAAGGGTGTCCGCACCCAGGCGGCCCGCGGGGTCGCCGCCGGGTATCCGCTCGTCGGCGTCCGCGTCACCCTGCTCGACGGCAAGGCGCACTCGGTGGACTCGTCGGACGCCGCGTTCCAGACGGCCGGCGCGCTGGCGCTGCGCGAGGCGGCCGCCGGTGCCCGCATCGACCTCCTCGAACCGGTCGCGGAGGTGACGGTGCTGATTCCGGACGATTTCGTGGGCCCGGTGATGAGCGATCTGTCCGGGCGCCGCGGCCGGGTGGTGGGCACCGAGCAGGCGGGGCCGGGCCGCACCCTCGTCCGCGCCGAGGTGCCGGAGACCGAGATCGGACGGTACGCCGTCGACCTGCGGTCCCTGTCGCACGGCAGCGGCCGGTTCAGCCGCGCCCCGCTGCGGTACGAGCCGATGCCGCCGCAGCTGGCGGCCGCCGTGCGGGAGGCCGCGGCCGAGGGCAGATAGAGGGGTCCCGGCCGCCGTCCGGCTCAACTCCCTTGGGCCGGACGGCGGCTGTACGCTGGTCGGCGGGCGCGGCAGGTGTGCCGCGGGCGGTAGTCGGGAAGAAGCCGCAGGGACACGTGCGGCGATGGGGGCGGGCAAGTGGCAGCAGACGGCTTCGACTTCAGTCCCGGGGCGCAGATCCCGGTCGCGGGTGCCGCCGGGCAGACGGCGGCGACGCAGGCGCTGGCCTCGGCCGCCTACCGGGACGGGCCGCTCGCCGACATCTCCAAGGCCGACTCCTCCTCCGGCAGTTCCGACATCAAGAAGCCCAAACTGTCCCTGTTCGAGCCGAATCTGGGTGAGGCGTTCTCCCGCGCCGTCCAGATGCGGATGCTCGGCGGGGGCCGCAAGCCCCTCGTCCAGTCCTTCGGGATCGAACCGCAGACCGTCGTCGAGCACTGCCTTGCGGCCACCCGCATCCGCAAGCAGCGCGACGGCAGGCTCACCGTGCTGATGGTGGTGTTCGGGCTGCTGTTCCTGCCGGGTGTCCTGCTGTGGCTGGGCGGCTTCCAGCTGAAGAAGGTCCTCGGCAAGGACGGCAAGGGCACGTCGCTGATGGGCGGGGCGCTGCTGCTCGTCGCCGGTGTGGCCGGTGTGATCTTCATGATCAAGCTGCCGTTCAGCGGCTTCTGGTCGGTCTACGCCCGCGCCATGGTCGTCGCCCCGGTGGTCGGCTGGTGGTGGGCCAAGCAGATCTGCGAGCGGACCGCGGTGAACCTGCGCGGCGCGTGGCAGGGCCTGCTGGACGGCGGCGGGGTCGGCGCGAAGATCCCCGAGGCGGTGCCCCGGCACCCGAACGAGACCGCCGCCGAGGCGCTGCGCCACAATCTCGCCAAGCTCTCCGCCGAGCAGCGCAGCAACGTCGTCTTCTACGCCGGTCCCAAGGGGATACTCGGGATGGGCACCCGGTGGGGCAGCTGGCACCTCGCCGAGGAGCTCAAGCCCGCGGAGGGCGTCTCCGAGATCCACCCGTTCCGCAGCTGGGACGTGATCCGGGCGATCCACGACCGGCTGCGGCTGCTGGAGCGCAGCCCGCTGCACACCGGGGGGTTCCAGCAGCCGCCGTCGGTACGCCACTGGATCGTCTCCCCGATCGGTGAGAACGCCAAGGCCGTCTCCCGGCCCGAGGGCGCGGACGTGGACGCCTTCCAGGTCCGTCCGCACGAGATAGAGCGGATCTGCAACGAGCAGCAGTTCGGCAGCGGCAACCGCCACTACCTGGGCGTCCAGTTCGTCCTGTGGGACGGCCAGCTGGTGATCACGCTGCTGATCACGGTGACGGTGCTGCACGAGACGCTGCGCATCGAGGTCACCGGCCACGCGCTGGGCCCGGTGAACTCCCTGTTCGCCGGGAAGCCGTCGCCGAAGACCAAGGAGGTCGCCAAGGTCTTCAAGTTCTGGGAGACGAAGAAGCACACCCTGCCGCTGGTCGACGCGAGCGAGGTGGTGCGGCTCGCCGCCCGCGCCCCGCTGACGTGGTTCCCGCCGGTGCTGGACTTCCTGGGCGGCAAGCTGGGGCTGCCGGAACCGTTCGGGCTGCGGCACGTGTGGGCCGACAAGCCCTGGCGGCACCGTTTCATGGCGGACGACGCGCTGCGTGCCGCGACGCCGGTGCTGCGTACGGTGCACGCCGCCGCGATGGGCGTGCTGCGGGAGAACGGTGTGGACACCGAGCGCTTCGACAACCGCTCGCTGGTGCTCAGCGGCATGGTCCAGGGCGCGGTGCCGAGCCTCGCGGACGAGTACAACGCGTAGCGGCGGCCGGGGGCCGGGGATGCTCCGGCCCCGCGGCGCCGAAGGGCCGTCTAGCGGAAGATCCCGGTGTGCCCGAGGGAGTACCGTCCCGGCTGCGGGTAGACGGCCAGGCCGTGCGGGCCGCTGCCGACGGGGATCTTCCGGAGGGTCTCCCCGGTGCGGGTGTCGATGGCGTAGACCTCGGAGTGGTAGCGGCCGGAGAGCCACAGCACCTTGCCGTCGGCGGAGACACCGCCCATGTCGGGGCTGCCGCCGCCGGGGATGTGCCATTTCCCGGTGAGACGGCCGGTCCTGAGGTCCAGGAGCGAGATCGAGCCCTCTCCGCGGTTGGAGATGTACATCCGCCGCGAGTCCCGGCTGACGTAGAGCCCGTGGGCGCCCTTGCCGGTGCGCAGCAGCCACGGTTCGCCGAAGGTGTCGCCGTCCAGGACCCAGACGCCGTCGGCGGTCATGTCGGCGATGTACCAGGTCCTGCCGTCGGGGGAGATCTTCACGTCCTGCGGCATCGCGCCCCGGAACGGCAGTCGCCGCTGCCCGGTCACCTCCATCTTCTCGGTGTCGACCTTGAGCAGTTCACCGGAGAACTCGCAGGAGACGATGAAGTACCTGCCGTCGGGCGAGAAGTCGGCGTGGTTGACGCCGGCGCAGGTCACGGGCACGGTCCTGCGGACCTTCATGGTGTGCGGGTCGCGGAAGACCAGCTCCCGGTCCTTGGAGGCCATCACGACCGCGTACCGGCCGTTGGGCGTGAAGTAGAGGTTGTACGGGTCGTGGACGTCGACGGTCTCACCGGCCTTCCCGGTCCTCGGGTCGATGGGGGTGAGGGTGTTACCGAGGTCGTTGTTGACCCACAGCGTCTTGAGGTCCCAGGAGGGCACGACGTGCTGCGGCTGGTTGCCGACGGGGATCGTCTCGATGACCTCGTAGGTGGCGGGGTCGATGACGCTGACGGTGTTGGAGTTGGTGTTGGGCACGTAGACGCGCGGGAGGTAGGGCTTGACGCGGGGCAGCAGCCGGTTGGGGCGGTCGGCGGCGTAGAGGTCGTGGGCATCGAGGGGCGGCGGCATCCCGGGCAGGGTCTTGGCCGCCGGGGCGGCCGTCGTCGCGGTCGG
>NZ_JCANQV010000264.1:0-8124 GCF_059553635.1 Candidatus Streptomyces philanthi | reverse complement strand
CCTGGTCCCGGCGGGGCTCGTCGACTACCCCGCGGCCCCCGAGGACGCCGAGGGCTTCGACCCGTCGCCCTCGGGTGCCGCGTCCGGCGGCTCACGGGAGGGCGCCCTGCTGTCCGCGCTCCTGGAAGTGGTCGAGCGGGACGCCTTCCTCGTCGCCTGGGAACACCGGCTGCCGCTGCGCCGCCTGGACCCGGACCGGTTCCTCGCCGAGGGGCCCGCCACCCCCGCCGCGCGGCGGTTCCGGCGGGCGCTGGGCGCCGCCCGCGCCACCGGGGCCGCCCCCGTCCTCGCCCACGTCCCCACCGGCGTTCCGGGTGTCACCTGCACGGTGGGGATCATCATCGACGCGGCGGGGGAGCGGCCGCTGGCCGCGGTCGGGGCGAGCGCCTCCGGGGACCCGGGAGTCAGCGCGGTCAAGGCCCTGCAAGAGGCCCTCCAGATCCGCTCCGCCCTCCGGCTGGTCCAGGAACGGAGCCCCGCAGGACACGAGCCGTCCCCGTGCCCGCGCGACGACCTGGAGCGCGCCCGGTACTTCGCATCGCCCCGCGGCGTACGGGCGGTGGAACGCTGGATCGCCGGCTTCGCCCCGTCGGCGGCCCCCGCCCCGGCGACGGCCGTCCCCCTCACGGCGCACGGCATCGCCGACGCCCTGCACGACCAGGGCGCCTCGCCCCTCGCGGTCGATCTGACGCACCGGCTGCCCGACCCGATCAGGGCCATGGGCTGGCAGGCCGTCAAGGTGATCCCCGTCGGGCTCCAGGCCCTGCGCATGGACGAGACGCTGGAGTTCACCCGGCACCACGCCCGGCTGGCCGCCGTGCCGGCACCGGCCGGGGAGGCCGCGGACGCCGGACGCGAACCGCACCCCCTCATCTGACCCGGCCGGCGGACGGCCCCGTCAGGCCGCCGCACCGCTCCGCAGCGTCCGGGCCAGGTCCGTGCGGCAGCTGATGCCCAGCTTCCGGTAGACGTGCGTCAGATGGAACTCCACCGTGCGCTGGGCGATGAAGAGACGGCCCGCGATCTCCTCGTTGCTCAGCCCCTGAGCGGCGAGGTCGGCGACCCGCCGCTGCCCGGCGGTCAGGGCGCGCGGCCCGACCTGGGAGAAGCGCCGGGGGCGCGCGCCCGTCGCGACCAGCCTCCGGTAGGCGTCCTCCGCCGACCGCTCCGCCGAGACCTGCTGCGCGAAGCCGAGGGCGCGGCGCAGGGTCTCGCGCGCCGCCGCGGTCCGGCCGGACGCGTGCAGGGCGTTGCCCTGGGCGATGAGCGAGCGGATCAGCTCCAGCAGGTCGGGGGAGCCGTCCAGCAGCGCGACCGACTCCTCCAGGAGGTCCGCCGCGTCGGCCCCCTGCCCGACGACGGCGGCCGCCCGCAGGCTCCTGGCCAGGGTGAGGGGCGCCCCCCACCGGCGGGCCAGCGCCAGTTCCTCGCCCGCCAGGCGGCGCGCCTCGTCGTTCCGCCCCACTTCCCGGTGCAGCAGCGCGGCCTGGGAACGCCAGGCGATCCGGCCCGGGTTGTCGCCGCCGTACTTGGCGAGCAGGCGCCCGCACTCCTCCACGTCGTGCAGCGCGGCCCGGGTCTGCCCCTCGGCGGCGCGGAGCTGCCCGCGGGCCGCCAGGTAGTAGGGCCGGAGCCAGTTCTCGGGCGCGCGCCGGAAGCGGGGGTCGTCGGCGATCCGGCGGGCCTCCTCCCACCGGCCGCACTCCACCAGGGGCACAAGGGCGGCGGCCGCCACGAACGGCCCGTACGGGTGCGCGTCGGGCAGCAGGAGCAGCGCCTCCTCGGACTCCCGTACCGCGCCGGGCACATCGCCCGTGTGGTGGCGGACCTGAGAGACGACGGCGTGCAGCATCGCCCGGGTCGGCAGCGGACGGCCGTCGAGGTCGCGGGCCGTGACGGTGTCGGCCCAGTGGCGCGCGGATTCGAGGCGGTCGGCGTGCCGGAGGACGCTGATGGCCAGGGTCGCGGCCCAGAGCTGTTCCTCGTCCGGGTCGAAGGCCCGCAGGGCCTGTTCGGCCGCGGCCGCCGCCCGCTCCGCGCCGGCCGCGGTCATGGACGCCTGGAGGGCGTGCGACGTGAGGAGCGTCCGCTCCCCGGAGGTGGCGCCGGTCAGGGCGGGCGGCGGCAGCCGCCGGTCCGGCGAGAGGGCCGACGGGTCGGCCGCGATCCCGGCGGCCAGCGCCGACACGGCGCGCTGTCCCCGTACCCGGTGGAGGGATTCGGTGTCGCCAGGGGGGATGTCGGTGGCGAGGCGGTCGAGGAGTTCCACCGCCCGCCGGGCCTGCCCGCACCCCACCAGCCCTTCGGCGAGAAGGGGGACGCAGCGGGCGCGTGCGGCCGGGTCCTCGGTGAGGTCCATGCCCTCGGCGAGGTGCCGGACCGAGGACGGCATGTCGAAACCCGCCTCCATGGTGCCCAACTCGATCAGCAGGGCGGCCCGTTCGGTCAGGGTGGGGGCGTTCTCCGCCGCGCGGCGCAGATAGGAGACGGCGGTCCGTGGCGCGCCGCGCACCGACGCCTGGCGGGCGGCCGTCCGCAGGACGTCGATCCGCCACTGCTCGCCCGTGGGCGCACTCGCCATGATGTGCGCCGCGACGCGTTCGGGGGACTCGCCCTCGGCGAACAGCGCCCGCGCGGCGCGTGCGTGGAAGGCGCGGCGCTCGGCGACGGAGAGGTCACCGGTGATCGCGTCGCGGACGAGCGGGTGGACGAAACGGCGCGAACGCTCCCCGCGCAGCAGCCCGATCCGCTCCAGCACGGTGAGCGAGGAGGTGGCTCTCCGTACGCTCATGCCCGTCATCCGCCGCAGCAGGTCCGGGTCCGCGCCGTCGCCGAGCAGCGCGAACATGCCGACCGCCCCGGAGACGTCGTCCGGATACCGCTCCAGCCATTTCGGGAGCGTCGACACCAGCACCCGGAATGCCGCGTCGGTCGCCCGCGGCAGTTCGGCGGCCGTCGGGGAGATTCCCGAGCGCGTGAATTCGCGCAGCATCAGCGAAAGGAGTGCGGGGTTTCCCCCGCTCAGCGCGTGGCATTCGCGGACGAATCCGGTGTCCGCCACAGAGCCCAGTGCGGCGGCCGTCAGGTCCGCCACCGCGGAAACCGGCAGCGGGGCCGGTTCTATCACCCGGCATGCCGAGTGGAGGGCGAGTTCCGTGGTCAATGCCTGATGGCCGGACGCCACATCCCGGTCCGAGGAGAGCGCCACCAGTACCGGAATGCCGAGCAGCCGCCGGGCAAGGAAATCGATCCATTGCGCGGACTGCGGGTCCGCGTAAGGGAAGTCGTCCACCACGACGAGAACCGGGGCGCGCTCCGCGATGCGCGCGGTCTGCTGGAAAAGCCCCTCGAAAACACCGAACAGCCAGGAGGCCGAACGCGGCGCCTCGATGCCGTTCCCCGTGGCCGCCGTGCGGAACAGCTGCCGGGCCAGTCCGAGGGGGAAGCCTCGCTCCAGCACGCCGCACCGCGCGCGCAGCACCGTCATTCCGCGCGCCTTTCCCTGCTGGGCCAACCAGTCCAGCAGGGACGTTCTCCCCATTCCCGAGGCGCCCTCGACCAGGGCGATCCCCGGTCTGCCCGCCTCCGCTTCCCCCAGCATCGACAGCAGTTCGGCGCATTCCTCCGCCCGGCCGGCGAGTTCCGTCCCCACAGCTCCGGTGATTTCCCTGCCGCCGAAAGCAGTGACCCCCATTGCCCCCATTACCCCCGTTGCCTTCGCTCATTCCGGGGACCAAAAGGGGGTCGCCACCCAAGGATGGCGACCCCCGGCCCCCGTTCAATGCCACGGTCAAATGGCAGGATCACCCTAACCAGGGGTGTTCACATGAGTCAACACGGAGGTGAGGGGCGAAAATCTACCGTTCGGTTTCTTCCGGTGGTGGTGCGGCGCTAGAGTGACGCGTCCACAGGGGCGCACCCATATCACGCGATGGAAGAGGCGGGGCGAGCATCGTGCACACCGACCGGGAGGACAGACCCCAGAGCCTGGCCGACAAGCTCAACTACCTTTTCGCCCACGCCGTCGCACCGGAAGAGAACCCCCCGTCGAACCGACAGGTGGCCACCGAGATCAACGCCGCCGCCGGCGAACAGGTCATCTCCCACTCGTACATCTCCCTGTTGCGCAACGGACAGCGGGACAATCCGACGATCCGCCAACTCGAAGCGCTCGCCGGGTATTTCGACGTGAGCCCCGCCTACTTCCACAACGACGAGATCACCGCCCAGGTGGTGGAGGGCCTCCGCTTCCTCACCTCCTTGCACACCGGGGACGTCACCGCGCTCGCGCCACGCGGCGCGCGGGCCGACGGACTCTCCGCGGAGATGCTCGCCTACGTCAACGAGGTCATGGCCGAGATCAAGCAGAACGGGCTGCCCGGCGACGGGACTTCGGCGTCCGGCCCCCACCCGCCGGTCTGACCGGCCACCGCGCCCCCCTGTACCACCCCGCACCACCAGGAGAACCATGTCGCCGCGTCGGTTCCTCCCCTTCGCGTCGCGTGCCCCGCGCCACCGTTCCTCCCTCCGCGACATCCGCAAGGAGTGCGAACGGCACCTGGCGGAGATGCCCCTGCCCAACCCCTTCAGCATCCCCGCGTTCGTCCGCGCCATCGAGGCCGCCCGCGGCCGGCGCATCGTGCTGCTGCCGCTGCCCCCCGGCGCCACCCCGCCCCAGAGCGCCTGCGGCCTGTGGGTGAACCTCCCCGCGGCCGACCTGGTGTTCTTCCAACGCGGCGTCACCCAGCGGCACCAGGACCAGATCATCCTCCACGAGCTGGTCCACGTCTGGGAGAACGACGCGGGATCGGTCGACCCGGCGTACTTCCTGCGGCTGTTCCCCGCCTTCGGCCCCAAACTGGTCGCCCGCTTCATGCGGGACGTCCCGGTCATGGGCCGCACCAGCTACGACACCCCGCAGGAACAGCGCGCGGAGATCCTGGCGGACCTCATCCAGCACGCGGCCCGCGAACTGACCGGCCGCACCGAGGACGACGTCGACCGCCTCGACCAGAGTCTGTCCCACCCCGTCGCCCGCCGCCGCACACGCTGAGCACGCCGAAGAAAACCGAGGTAACCCGCGTCCATGCTCGACTCACTCACCTACCTGGTGGCAGGACTCCTGCTGCTGACGGCCGTCTGGAGACTCCCCTCCGCCTTCCGGGACGGCAACCGCCGCACCCTGTGGGGCGTCTTCGCCGCCTTCGCCGCCGCATGGCTCCTCAAGACGCCCCTGGTGGTCGGCCTCGTCGGGCGAAGCGGCGTCAACGACCTGTCCAGCCTGCTCAAGCACACCATCGCCGTCGCCGGCATCTGCTCCCTGCTGCTCTACGCGACCGCGATCTACGGGGACACCCCCGAGGGCGGCACCGTCCCCCGCCACGTCCGCGTCGCCCGGCTCGTCATGCGCGTCGCCGTCAAGGCGTCCGTCGCCACCATCGCCCTGATGGCCTGCCTGTTCTTCCTCGCCATCGACCGCAGCCGGCCCACCGAGCACTTCCTCACCGACCACGCCGGAGACGCCGGCATGGCCGTCTACATGAGCGTGCTCTACCTCTACATGGGGTCGACCGCGGCCGTCTGCGCCTACCAGTGGGCGAGCGCCGCCCGCCGCGCGAAGAGCACCCTGCTGCGCACCGGACTGGCCATGATGGCGACCGCCATGGGCCTCGCGGTCCTCTACGCCCTGCTCCGCACCGCCTACCTGGCCGTCGTCACCGTCACCCCGCCCTCACCGGAGTTCGCCTCCCTCCAGGAAGTCGTCACCGACTGCCTCCAGATCGCCCTGTTCCCCCTGCTCGTCCTCGGCGTCGCCGTGCCCGCCACCCAGACCGCCGTCAACCGCTGGCGCTCGTTCACGGCACTCCACGCCCTCCACCCCCTGTGGTCCCGCCTCGCACGGGCGGTACCCGACCACGTCCTCGACCCGCCGAGCCACCTCCTCCCCGGCCACGCCCTCTCGCCCCCGCTCAACCGGGCCGTCGACCTGCTGCGCCCCGGCGTACGCGTCGACGTACGGCTCAACCGCTACGTCACCGAGATCCGCGACGCCGGCCGCGAACTGCGCTACTACGCCCCCACCGAGCTGTACGAACAGGCGCTGACCCGCGCGCGGGAGCAAGGCCGGGACGAGACGGCGGCGCGGGCGGTCGCGGAGGCCCACTGGATCGAGGCCGCCCTCGCGGCCAAGGCGGCGGGCACCGAACCGCTCCCGTACGCCGCCGACTTCGCCTCCGGCGCCGGCGAGGACCTGGAGAGCGAGATCGCCTGGCTCCGCCGGGTCCAGGCCGCCCGCCACGCCCTCGGCCCCGCCGACGCGCCCGCCCCCGACCGGACGACGGAGGCCGCGGCATGAGCGCGCACACCCCCGCCGTGGACGTCCACCTCGTCCTCCACCGCGACGACCACGTCCTGCTGTCCCTTCGGCGCGGCTCCTACGGGCACGGCCGGTGGGCGCTGCCCTGCGGCAAGCGGGAGGCGGGCGAGTCCGTCCCGTCCGCCGCCGCCCGCGAACTCGCCGAGGAGACCGGCCTGGCGGTCCCGCTGTCCGGCCTGCGGCTGGCGCATGTCGTCCACGCGGTCCGCGACGACGGCCGCCCCGGCGACCACCTCGGCTTCTTCTTCCAGGTCACACGGTGGGACGGCGAACCGGTCAACCGCGAACCCGACCGCTGCTCGGCCCTGCGGTGGTTCCCCCTGGACGCACTCCCCGCCGGCCTCCTCCCGTACTCCGCGGCGGGCCTGACCGGCTGGCGGACGGACCCGGGGGGCATGAGCCTGTACGGCTGGGAGGGGCGGGGCTGACCTCCTGCTCAAGCGGGAGGTGGTCCCGTTCCGGGCGAGGCCCCCGGACCGCGGTGGTGCGGCTGGGAGGAGCGGGTCCGACCCCGGCCACCTACTACATCAGTAGGTGGTCGCGTTCAGGCCGAGGCCCCTGGAGACCGTGATGGTGCGGTCCAGGGGCCTCGCCCGCGTTCAGCCCCCGGAGACCGCGTGCACCGCGTCCGCGACCGGTGCCGTGCCGCCCACCAGCTCCAGCGTGCGGCCCGCCGTCGCGGGGGCGTCGAGCAGCGCCAGCAGGACGGCCGCCACGTCGTCGCGGGGCACCTCGCCGCGCCCGGTGGCGTCCGCGAGGGTGACCAGGCCCGTTCCCGGGTCGTTCGTCAGCCGTCCCGGGCGCAGGATCGTCCAGTCGAGCCCGGCACGGGCCCGTACGTCCGCGTCGGCCGCGGTCTTCGCCCGCAGATAGGCCGCGAAGACCGGGTCGGTGCCCTCCGGCGGCTCACGGTCCGCGCCCATCGACGAGACGACGAGGAAACGGCGCACCCCGGCGGCCTCCGCCGCGTCCGCGAACAGCGAGGCGGCGGCGCGGTCCACGGTGTCCTTGCGTTCGGCGCCGCTGCCGGGCCCCGCGCCCGCCGCGAAGACGGCCGCGTCCGCCCCCTCCAGATGCCGGGCGACATCCGCCACCGACGCCGACTCCAGGTCGCACACGACCGGTTCGGCGCCCGCGGCCAGCAGATCGCCGGCCTGCTCCGGCCGCCGGACGATCCCCGCGACCTCGTCCCCGCGCGCGGCGAGCAACCGCTCCAGCCGCAGCGCGATCTGACCATGTCCACCTGCGATGACAATGCGCATGCTGCCGACCGTACGCCGTGCCGCGCCGGTGCGCCGTCAGGAACCGGCCCGGCGGCCGGACACGGCCGTTCCGGCCCTCCGGGGGCCACCACGCCCGGAGGTCTCCTCTTGACCAACCACCGACGCGAGTGACCAACCCCATGGCCGGGTACACCTAGCGCTGCGACTGCCGGGGCAGCTCCAGCGCCACCGCGGCCGCCGAGTCGCAGTACTCGCGCACCGCGCTCGTCCGCGCCACCACCCGCCCCCGGTGCACCACCACCCGGCTGTACGCGAGCGAGAGCACCCCCGCGATCCGCTCGCCCCGTACGGCCAGCAGCTCCGCCGGGAAACCCGCCTCCACCCGCACCTCCGGCAGCCCCAGCGCCGCCCGCGCCGCCGAGCTGACCGTCTCGTACGCTGCCTCGGGCGTCGCCTCGCCCAGCGAGGCCAGGAGGTACGCGGCCTCCAGCGGGTCGCCGCGCCCCACCGGGTTCGCGGTGTCGC
>NZ_JCANQV010000263.1:0-8411 GCF_059553635.1 Candidatus Streptomyces philanthi | reverse complement strand
GGGCCTCGGCGGCGGCGCGCTTGGCCTTGACGCGCCGGGCGAGCGCCTTGATCTGCGGCTCGCCGTTCTTCAGGTCGGCGACCAGCGGGGTCGCGATGAAGATCGACGAGTAGGCGCCGGCGGCGAGACCGACGAACAGGGCCAGCGAGATGTCGTTGAGCATGCCGGCGCCCAGGAAACCGCCGCCGACGAACAGCAGCCCGGCGACCGGGAGCAGCGCCACGACGGTGGTGTTGATCGACCGCACCAGGGTGCCGTTGATCGAACGGTTGGCGACCTCGCTGTAGGTGAAGCGGGTCTGCCGGGTGATCCCGTGGGACGCCTCCTTGAGGCTGTCGAAGACGACGACCGTGTCGTAGAGGGAGTACCCGAGGATGGTCAGCAGACCGATGACGGTGCCGGGGGTGACCTCGAAGCCGACCAGGGCGTAGACGCCGACGGTGATGGTGAGGTCGTGGATCAGCGCGACCAGCGCGGCGACCGCCATCCGCCATTCGAAGGCGATGGCGAGGTAGATCACCACGAGGACCATGAAGATGCCCAGGCCCAGCCACGCCTTGTTGGCGATCTGCTCGCCCCAGCTGGGGCCGACGAGCTGGGTGTTGACGTCCTTGACCGGGACCTTGAGGTCCTTGGCCAGTTCCTCCTGGACGGGCACGGCCTGCTTGGTGTCCATGCCGCTGATCTGGATGCGCAGCGCGCCGCCGCCGAGCTTCTGCACCACGGCCTGGTGGCCGCCGGACGCGGCCTCGGCCTTGTGCCGGGCCTCCTCCGCGGACACCGAGGTCTTGGGGGTGGTGAAGACCGCTCCGCCGGAGAACTCGATGCCCATGTTCAGGCCGCGTACCGCGAGGCCCACGATGGCCGTGATGGTGATGAGGACCGAGATGCCGTACCAGATCTTGCGCTTGCCGATGAAGTCGTAGCCGACCTCACCGCGGTAGAGCCGGGCGCCGAGGTTGCCGAGCTTGGACACCTCACGCCTCCTTCGGGTCGGTGGGGGCGGTGACGCGGCGGCGCGAGCGCAGCGGCGGACGGGCACCGAGACGTTCGGGGTCCAGGCCGGACCAGGAGTGGCCGTCGGCGAAGAACTTCCGGCGGGCCAGGATCGTCATCAGCGGCTTGGTGAAGAAGAACACCACGACGACATCGAGAGCGGTGGTCAGTCCCAGCGTGAACGCGAAGCCCTGCACCTTGCCGACGGTGACGACGAACAGCACGGCGGCGGCCAGGAACGACACGAAGTCGGAGACCAGGATCGTGCGGCGGGCGCGCGGCCAGCCGCGCTCGACGGCCGGGCGCAGCGAGCGGCCCTCGCGGATCTCGTCGCGGATGCGCTCGAAGTACACGATGAAGGAGTCGGCGGTGATGCCGATGGCGACGATGGCACCGCAGACCGCCGGGAGGTTCAGCGCGAAGCCGATGGCCGGGCCGAGCAGCGTCATGATCGTGTACGTGAGGACCGCGGAGACGCAGAGGCTGGCGAGTGCCACCAGGGCCAGGCCCCGGTAGTAGGCGACCAGGTAGACGATGACGAGGGCGAGGCCGATGGCGCCGGCGATCAGGCCGGCGCGCAGCTGCTCGCCGCCGAGCGCCGCGGTGACCGTGGTCTCGTCGTCGATCTTGAAGGAGAGCGGCAGGGCACCGTAGGAGAGCATGTTGCCCAGGTCCTCGGCGCTCTGCTGGGTGAAGCCGCCGGAGATGATGGCGCTGCCGCCGTTGAGGCGCTGGCTGACGCGCGGGTCGGAGACCACCGCGCCGTCCAGGACGATGGCGAACTGGTTCTGCGGCTGCATCTTGGTGGCGAGCTTGCCGGTGATGTCCGCGAACTTCTTGGAGCCGTCGGAGGTGAAGTCCATCTGGACGATCCAGCCCTGGCCGGACTGGCTGTCGAAGACCGCCTTGGCATCCTTGACGTCGGTGCCCTCGACGGCGACCGGGCCGAGCACGTACTTCTGCGTGCCGTCGTCCTTGCAGGCCACGGCCGGTTCGGAGGGCTTGGTGCCGGCGGCCCTCTCCCCCGCGGCGGCGCGGGCCTGCTTGGTGGTGCAGTCCAGGGCCGCGAGCTGCTTCTGCAGGGGGGCGGGGATCTGGTCGCCGCCGGGCGCGGGCGGCGGCGTGGCCGTGCCGCCGGGCTCCGGCTTGTCGGACGGGTCCTTCTTCAGGGCGTCGGTGACGGCGCGCCCCTGGCCGCTCGGACCGGCGTCGGGCGACGGCTTCCCGTCGGCCTTCGGCGCCTTGCCCCCCTCGGTGCCCTTGCCGCCCTTGGTGGCGCCGGGTTCGGGGGTCTTCGCGCCCGCCGTGGTCGTCAGCACGGGGCGGAAGGTGAGCTGGGCGGTGGTACCGACCTGCTGCCGGGCCTGCTTCGCGTCCGTCCCCTTGGGGATGTTCACGATGATGTGGTTGCTGCCCTGGGTCTGTACCTCGGCCTCGGACACGCCCAGACCGTTGACGCGCCGCTCCATGATGCCCGCGGCGGTCTTCATGTTGGTCTCGTTGATCGCGTTGGGCTTGCCCGGCTGGTTCTGGGCGGCCAGCGTGAAGCTGGTGCCTCCCGCCAGGTCGATGCCCAGGCGGGGCGCCGTGGTGCCGGAGGCGAACATGCCTCCGACCAGCGCCACCATCGCGATCAAGATCAGGGCCAGTGCGCGCCCCGGCCTGCCCTGGGCCCGGGGCGCCTTACGGCCCTTTTTGGGTGCTGCCACCTTCTCGAATCTCCCTGTCCAACCCCTCGGCTTCGGGTGTCTGCCGAGCGGCCACGAAGTGGTGTGGGGTCCTGCCCCCGCCGGAGCCTAAACCGTCCGGGAACCGCGGCGCACCGACCGTGGCACGCCGTGGTTCCCCGTGGGCGGACTACTTCGCGTCGGCGTCGCCGGACTTCTTGTCGTCGGCGGCGGCGCCCTTCTCCGCCTTCGCGTCGGCGGCGGCGTCACCCTTGCCCAGGTCGACCGAGGGGCTCTTGTCACCCGATCCGGTGGCGTCGTCGTCACCGGTCAGGGACGAGGCGTCGTCGGGGACGACGGGGTCGGCGCCGTCGATGATGCGGTTGTACTCCTCGTCGGCGAGCACGGCGCCGATCGCGTTCTTGGCGTAGAGGGCGTGGACGCCGGGAGCCACTTCGAGGAGCACGGAGTCCTCGTGGATCTCCTTGACGGTGGCGTACATCCCGCCGATCGTGCGGACGCCGGTGCCGGGCTGCATGCTGTCGCGCATCTCCGCGGCCTGCTGCTGCTTCTTCTTCGCGGACCGCGTCATCAGGAGCATGGCCCCGATGAGGACGATGAAGGGGAGGAGGGACACGATACTCACGGGACGGAAATCCTTCGCACGACCGCGCGAACGCGGTCTGATAACGGGGGTGGGCATGCCGGTCCGTTCGGACGGCATCGGCGGAGTCTAGGCGAGTCCGCACCAGTGGAACAACGCCCAGCATCCCACTGTGGTTCCTCGCCGGGCGAGTGTCCGCGCCGTCACCCTCCGAACAGGCCCTGCTGTCCGCCGGGCGCCGGCTGCTGCGGCGGGGTCATTCCCAGGTGCGTCCAGGCCGCGGGGGTCGCGATCCGGCCACGGGGAGTGCGGGCCAGCAGGCCCTCGCGCACCAGGAACGGTTCGGCGACCTCCTCGACGGTCTCCCGCTCCTCCCCCACCGCGACGGCGAGCGTCGACAGGCCGACGGGGCCGCCGCCGAACAGCTTGAGCAGGGCGGTGAGCACCGCGCGGTCGAGGCGGTCGAGGCCGCGGCCGTCGACCTCGTAGACGTCCAGGGCGCGGGCGGCGGTGGCGCGGGTGATCACCCCGTCGGACTTGACCTGGGCGTAGTCGCGGACGCGGCGCAGCAGGCGGTTGGCGATGCGCGGGGTGCCGCGGGAGCGGCCGGCGATCTCCGCGGCGCCGTCGGGCTCCACCTCGACGCCGAGGAGCCCGGCCGAGCGGTGGACGACGCGCTGGAGGTCGGCGGGGGCGTAGAACTCCATGTGGGCGGTGAAGCCGAAGCGGTCGCGCAGCGGGGGCGGCAGCAGGCCGGCCCGGGTGGTGGCGCCGACGAGGGTGAACGGCGGGAGTTCGAGAGGGATGGCGGTGGCGCCGGGGCCCTTGCCGACGATCACGTCGACGCGGAAGTCCTCCATGGCCATGTAGAGCATCTCCTCGGCGGGCCGGGACATCCGGTGGATCTCGTCGAGGAAGAGGACCTCGCCCTCCTGGAGGGAGGAGAGGATCGCGGCGAGGTCGCCGGCGTGCTGGATGGCGGGGCCGGAGGTGATGCGGATGGGGGCGCCCATCTCGGCGGCGATGATCATCGAGAGGGTGGTCTTGCCGAGGCCGGGCGCGCCGGAGAGCAGGACGTGGTCGGCGGTGGCGCCGCGGGCGCGGGCGGCGCGCAGCACCAGGTCGAGCTGTTCGCGCACCCGTTCCTGGCCCACGAACTCCGCGAGGTCCTTGGGGCGCAGGGCGGCCTCGACGGCGGTGTCCTCGCCGTCGGCGGTGGCCCCGACCAGCCGGTCGGCCGGGCCGAGGGGGGTCTCGTCGTCGGCGGTGTCGTCCCAGTTCACTGCGGTGTGCCTCGTGGGGTCGGGGCGGCCGGGCCGCCTGCGGGGTCGTACGGTCGGGGGCGCGCGCTACCGGGCGCGGTTCAGGGTCCGCAGCGCGGCCCTGAGGAGCTGCGGGACCTGGGGGGTGCCGCCCTCGGCGTGGGCGGCCTCGGCCTGCGGGGCGACGGCGGCGACCGCCTCGTCCGCCTCGCGGGTGGCGTAGCCGAGGCCGATGAGGGCGGCGTGCAGCTGGTCGCTCCAGGCGGGGGTCACGGCGCTGCCGACGCCGGGGCCGGTGCCGACCGGTGCGCCGAGCCGGTCCTTCAGCTCCAGCAGGAGTTTCTGGGCGCCCTTCTTCCCGATGCCCGGGACGGCCGTGAGGGCCTTCTCGTCGCCGGTGGCGACGGCGCGGCGCAGGGCGTCGGGGCTGTGCACGGCGAGCATCGCCTGGGCGAGGCGGGGGCCGACGCCGCTGGCGGTCTGGAGCAGTTCGAAGGTGCGGCGGGCGTCGTCGTCGGCGAAGCCGTAGAGGGTGAGCGAGTCCTCCCGGACGACGAGGGAGGTGGCGAGGCGGGCGGGCTGTCCGACGCGCAGGGCGGAGAGGGTGTCGGGGGTGCACTGGACGGCCATGCCGATGCCGCCGACCTCGACGACGGCGGTGTCGGGTTCGAGGGCCGCGACGGGGCCGGAGACGAAGGCGATCATCGGGTGCCCTTCTGGGGAGCCGCCCGGCGGATGCCGGGGGCGCGGACGGGAGCGGTGCGGCGGGCGGCGGCCTGGGCCTGCTGGAGGCGGTTGACCGCGGGGGCGCGCCAGATGTGGCAGATGGCCAGCGCGAGGGCGTCGGCGGCGTCGGCGGGCCGCGGGGGCGCCGAGAGCCGCAGCAGCCGGGTGACCATGGCGCCGACCTGGTCCTTGCCGGCGCGGCCCGATCCGGTGACGGCGGCCTTGACCTCGCTGGGGGTGTGCAGCGCGACGGGCAGTCCGCGGCGCGCGGCGCACAGCATGGCGACCGCGCTGGCCTGGGCGGTGCCCATGACCGTGCGGACGTTGTGCTGGCTGAAGACGCGTTCGACGGCGACGTACTCGGGGCGGTGCTCGTCCAGCCACTGGTCGATGCCGCGTTCGATGAGGACCAGGCGGTGTGCGATGTCGGCGTCCGCCGGGGTCCGTACGACGCCGACTCCGGCCATGGCCAGCGGGCGTCCGGCCACGCCGTCCACCACGCCGACGCCGCAGCGCGTCAGCCCCGGGTCCACCCCCAGCACCCTCATCGTGCCCCGCCCCTCACCGTTTCGGTCACCTGTTCTGGCAGGTTAGCGGCTGCCACTGACAACGACGGGCCGGCGGGGCGTGTCCCCCGCCGGCCCGTCGTGCGGCTGCGTGCGTCAGGCGTCGACCTTGGCCATGACCTCGTCGGAGACGTCGAAGTTGGCGAAGACGTTCTGGACGTCGTCGCTGTCCTCCAGCGCGTCGATCAGCTTGAAGATCTTGCGCGCGGCCTCTTCCTCCAGCTGGACCTGCATGGTGGGGACGAAGTTGGCGTCGGCCGAGTCGTAGTCGATGCCCGCGTCCTGGAGCGCGGTGCGGACCGCGACCAGGTCGGTGGCCTCGCTGAGCACCTCGAAGGACTCGCCGAGGTCGTTGACCTCCTCGGCACCCGCGTCCAGGACGGCGCCGAGCACGTCGTCCTCGGTCAGCTCGCCCTTGGGGACGATGACGACGCCCTTGCGGTGGAAGAGGTACGACACCGAGCCGGGGTCGGCCATCGAGCCGCCGTTGCGGGTCATGGCGACCCGCACGTCGGAGGCCGCGCGGTTGCGGTTGTCGGTGAGGCACTCGATGAGCACCGCGACGCCGTTGGGGCCGTAGCCCTCGTACATGATCGTCTCGTAGTCGGCGCCACCGGCCTCCAGGCCGGCGCCGCGCTTGACGGCGGAGTCGATGTTCTTGTTCGGCACCGACTGCTTCTTCGCCTTCTGGACGGCGTCGTACAGCGTCGGGTTGCCGTCCAGGTCGGCGCCGCCCATCCGGGCCGCGACCTCGATGTTCTTGATCAGCTTCGCGAAGAGCTTGCCGCGCTTGGCATCGATCACGGCCTTCTTGTGCTTCGTCGTAGCCCATTTAGAGTGGCCGGACATCCGCCTGTCTCCTTCGCGTAAGGATCTGAGAAATGAACGCCTGAGATCCTACCGGGAACGTGCCGGGCCGCCGTACTCCGGCGGCCCGGCACCGGTCTCAGGCCCGGCGTGCCATGTCCACGAAGCGGGCGTGCACACGGTGGTCGCCCGTGAGCTCCGGGTGGAACGACGTGGCGAGGACGTTACCCTGCCGGACGGCCACGATATGTCCACCGTACGTCGCCAGGACCTCCGCGGACGCCCCGACCGACTCGACCCAGGGCGCCCGGATGAAGACGCCCTCGACGGGCCCGCCGGCGACGCCGGTCATCTCGACGGCCGCCTCGAACGACTCGTTCTGCCGCCCGAAGGCGTTGCGGCGCACGATCATGTCGATGCCGCCGAGGGTCTCCTGGTCGGCGCGGGCGTCCAGCAGCTTGTCCGCCACCATGATCATTCCGGCGCAGGTGCCGTAGACCGGCCGGCCCGCGCGGACGAAGTCGCGCAGCGGCTCCAGCATCCCGAAGGCGACGGCCAGCTTGGACATGGTGGTGGACTCGCCGCCCGGGATCACCAGGCCGTCGAGGTCGTCCAGCTCCTCGGGGCGGCGCACCGGGCGCGCCAGGGCGTCCGCCACGGCGAGCGCCGTCAGGTGCTCGCGGACGTCGCCCTGGAGGGCCAGCACACCGATGACGGGAGTGCTCACGCGCCCGCCCCTCTCCGCGTGGTGCTCATCGCCGTCCTCACCAGCCGCGGTTGGCGTAGCGCTCGGCCTCGGGCAGAGTGTCGCAGTTGATGCCGACCATGGCCTCGCCGAGGTTGCGGGAGACGTCCGCGATCACCTTGGGGTCGTCGTAGAAGGTGGTGGCCTTGACGATCGCCGCGGCGCGCTTGGCGGGGTCGCCGGACTTGAAGATGCCGGAGCCGACGAAGACGCCCTCGGCGCCGAGCTGGCGCATCAGCGCGGCGTCGGCCGGGGTGGCGACGCCGCCCGCGGAGAAGAGGACGACGGGGAGCTTGCCCAGCTCGGCGACCTCCTTGACCAGCTCGTAGGGAGCGCGCAGCTCCTTGGCGGCGGCGTAGAGCTCGTTGTGGTCGCAGCCGCGCAGCCGGGCGATCTCGCCCTTGATCTGGCGCAGGTGGCGGACGGCCTCGACGACGTTGCCGGTGCCGGCCTCGCCCTTGGAGCGGATCATGGCCGCGCCCTCGGCGATGCGGCGCAGGGCCTCGCCGAGGTTGGTGGCACCGCAGACGAAGGGGGTGGTGAACGCCCACTTGTCGGAGTGGTTGACCTCGTCGGCGGGGGTGAGGACCTCGGACTCGTCGATGTAGTCGACGCCGAGGGACTGGAGGACCTGGGCCTCGACGAAGTGGCCGATGCGGGACTTCGCCATGACGGGGATCGAGACCGCGTCGATGATGCCCTCGATCATGTCGGGGTCGGACATCCGGGCCACGCCGCCGTCCTTGCGGATGTCGGCGGGCACCCGCTCCAGGGCCATGACGGCGACGGCCCCGGCGTCCTCGGCGATCTTCGCTTCCTCCGGCGTGACGACATCCATGATCACGCCGCCCTTGAGCTGTTCGGCCATTCCGCGCTTGACGCGGGCGGTGCCGGTCTCGGGCTGCTGGGGCGTGGTGGGCGTGCTGGACACAGTTGACCTCACTCGGTGCGGGTGGTGGTGCTTCGCCCCCACCCAACCGTCCGCGTGTTGTCCCGGAAAAGGGCCAATTGCGGGCCGGTGGCCCGTCGTGCCGGGGG
>NZ_JCANQV010000262.1:0-8419 GCF_059553635.1 Candidatus Streptomyces philanthi | reverse complement strand
GCAAAATGGCCCCCGCCGTGATCGTCGGTGCCGTCGTCGTGGGCCTCGCCGGTGTGGGCCTCGGCGTCGGCTGGGCGCTGAGCGGTGGCGGCGGTGACGACACCGCTGCGCAGCGGGCCCCGGAGGCCGCCGCGGACAAGGCACCCGAGGAGAAGCCGAAGCCCGCGCCCAAGCCCGCGGAGGACCCGACCCGGACGCAGGCCAAGGCGCTCGACGCGCTGCTGGGCGACAGCAACAGCAGCCGCTCCGCGGTGATCAACGCGGTGAAGTCGATCCGTACCTGCGACAACCTCGAAGGCGCGGCCCAGGACCTGCGGGCGGCGGCCGACCAGCGCAACGGCCTCGTCGACCGGCTCCAGCAGCTCTCCGTCGACAAGATCCCCGACCATGACCGGCTGACCGCCGCGCTGACCACCGCCTGGAAGTCCTCGGCGGCCGCCGACAGCCACTACGCGGCCTGGGCCGACCGGGTCGGCGACAAGCACGGCTGCCACAAGGGGCACGCCCGCAACACCAAGGAGGCCGCGCAGGGCAACGCGGCCAGCGGCGCCGCGACCAAGGCCAAGAACGAGGCCGCCGGCATCTGGAACCCGGTCGCCAAGAAGTACGGCCTGACGGAGCGCCACGCCGACCAGCTGTGACCGGGGGCGCCCGGAAACGGACGCCCCGCCCGGCTCAGCTCTCCGGCCGCCGCCGCTCCAGCGTCCTCGTCACATCGACGAAGCCGGCCGTGACGGCGGTCACCCGGCCCTCCGTCACGGTCTGGTAGGTCACCTTGCCGTTGACGATCCGGGGCAGGTCCTGGACCGCGAGCATGTCGGACGGCCGCCAGCGCAGCGGCGGCGTGAGGCCCCCGGTGCCGATGGGGCGCCCGCCCCGGTCCAGGGCGCCCCGCAGGGCGCGCGCGGTGATCTCCTCCACGCCCTCGGCGTCCAGCCGTTCCACCAGGGCACGCAGCACCGTGTACGCGATCCAGGTGGTCTGGACGCCCTGGTCGGCGGGGTCGATGCGGCCGTCGTCGAAGGCGTGGTCGCGGACGACCCGGCGCATCGGCCCCCAGCGCGGATCACCGGCGGCCGGGTACCAGCCGGTGAGGTCGGCCCCCTCCAGCGGGCCCGCCCGGCCGCCCGTCCGGTCCACCAGCGACTGGTCGACGCTGCCGAGGACGGAACCGATCCGTACCGGCGGCCCGCCCGCGCGCAGCCGCCGGTAGGAGTCGAGGAAGGTGTCCGTGTGATCGCCGAGCGCGGCCGTCACACAGGCGTCACCCTTCGCCGCGCCCGCCAGGACCCGCCGTACCTCGCCGGAGTAGTCCGTGCCGTCCTCGGGCGCCCGGACGTCCTCGGCCGGCGGCCGGTCGCCCTGCCGCAGGCCGGAGTCGAGGAGGGCGGGCATCCGGTCGCCCTGGAGGGTGTCCGGCCGCACCAGGGAGACCTGCCGGCAGTGGCGGGCGAGCTGGCGCCCGTTGCCCGCCAGCAGCGACGCCTGACCGCCGTTGACCGGGTACGACAGGGGGCTCTCGAACTCCTCGTCCGAGGCGCCGTAGCCGCCGATGTACGGGATGCCGTTGATCTCCAGGGGCGAGAGGAACGACCGGCCGAACTGACTGTACGAGCCGACGACCGCGACGGCGCCCTCGTCGACGGCCCGCTGGGCGCACCGGGCCGCGCCCACCGAATCGTTGCGGTCGTTGCAGGTCAGGACCCTCAGCCGATGGCCGGCGAGGCCGCCTTCGGCGTTGGCCCAGCGGGCGTACGCCTGGGCCATCGCCGGCATCCCGGGCTTGTTGGTCGCCGGGGTGCCCTGCGGTGCCCAGGTCATCACCGTGAGCGGCCCCTTCTCCCCGGGGCCGGAGCCGGGGCCGGGGAGGGAACCGCAGCCGGAGAGCAGCGACGCGAGGACCGCCGTGCACGCCGCCGCCGCGGTGAGGGCCGCGGACCCGCGGGGGGAGGAGGAGTGTCGCCGTCCGGTCATGGAGCCGGAGCCTTCCGGTCCGCCGTCAACGCGCGAGTGACCCACGGTCAACGGGCGGTGACGTCGTGGTGAACTCCGGGGGCCTCCGGGCGGCCCCCGGGACGGACCGTACGATCACATCTGTGCAAGGTTCGGAGAAATCTTCCCGTCGCGGCCGCCGCTCGACCACCATGGGCGGCATGCCGCTCAACGACATGCCGTGGTGGCGCTGGCGCAGCACGGTGCGCTCCGCGCTGCACATGCTCTCCGACCCCGCGTTCCAGCAGGACACCTGGGCCGCCGGACGCCCCGGGTACGGGGACGTGACCGACGCCGTCTACCGCCTCGTCGAGGACACCTGGCTCGACAACTGGTCCGCCGACAAGTACGTCGGCACGATCTTCCGGGACCCCCAGGAGGCGGCGCTGGTGGACGTCGCCGTGCTGCGGGTGCTGCGTATCCTGCACCAGGTGGGGGCGGACGCGCCGGCCGCCGACTACCTGGGGCACCACGCCTGGCCCGAGGCCGTACGCGCCGCCCGCGAGGCCCACGTACGGATGGCGGTGGCGGACGGCGACGACCCGGACGCGCCGCCGCAGCCGCTGGACGTCCTGGCCTTCATGACACGCAGGCCGGGCACCCCGGTCTGAGCAGCCGCTCCGGTGTGCGACCCTATGAGGTCATGAGCGAGTCGCAGCCCACCACCCCCGCATCCGACGACCGGGCCGCCGCCGGCGGCGGCGGTGGCCGGAGCACCCGGACCGACCAGTACGTGCTGACCCTGTCCTGCCCGGACAAGCAGGGCATCGTGCACGCCGTGTCCAGTTATCTCTTCATGACGGGCTGCAACATCGAGGACAGCCAGCAGTTCGGCGACCACGACACCGGGCTGTTCTTCATGCGCGTCCACTTCAGCGCGGACACGCCGGTCAGCGTCGAGAAGCTGCGCGCCAGCTTCGCCGCGGTCGGCGACTCCTTCGGCATGGACTGGCAGATCCACCGGGCCGAGGAGAAGATGCGCATCGTCCTGATGGTGTCCAAGTTCGGCCACTGCCTCAACGACCTGCTGTTCCGCTCGCGCATCGGGGCGCTGCCGGTCGAGATCGCCGCCGTGGTCTCCAATCACACGGACTTCGCCGAGCTGGTCGGCTCGTACGGCATCCCGTTCCACCACATCCCGGTCACCAAGGACACCAAGCGGGCGGCCGAGGCGCGGCTGCTGGAGCTGGTGCGCGCGGAGAACGTCGAGCTGGTCGTGCTGGCCCGCTACATGCAGGTGCTCTCCGACGATCTGTGCCAGGCGCTGTCCGGCCGGATCATCAACATCCACCACTCCTTCCTCCCCAGCTTCAAGGGCGCCAGGCCCTACCACCAGGCGCACGCCCGGGGCGTGAAGCTGATCGGCGCCACCGCCCACTACGTGACCGCCGACCTCGACGAGGGCCCGATCATCGAGCAGGAGGTCGAGCGGGTCGGCCACGACGTCACCCCGGACCAGCTCGTGGCGCTCGGCCGCGACGTGGAGTGCCAGGCCCTGGCCCGCGCCGTGAAGTGGCACAGCGAGCGCCGGGTGCTCCTCAACGGCACCCGTACGGTCGTCTTCGCCTGACCCGCCCGTCCGTCCCCTCCCGCCACGCCCGTCACAGGCGGGAGAGGGACGCGGTGGCGGACAGCACCTCCCAGATCGCCTCGCGCTCCCCGTACTGGCCCGCCGCGGCCTCCTCCGGTGGGACGTGCCCCGCCGCGAGCTGGCAGAACTCGGCGCCGTCCAGCGCGACACGGGCGACCGTGTGCTCCGGTGAGGCCACCGCCGCGGGGGAGTCCAGCGCGATGTACCAGTCACCGCCGCCGTCGCCCTCGACCTCCAGATGGAGCGTGCGGCCCGGCGCGCCCGCCTCGGCCAGCCGTGGCGGGGCCAGTCCCGCCCTGCGGCGCTCGGCGAGGGCGTGCGGCAGCAGCCGCGCCGCGAGATCGACGAGCCGGTGCAGATGGGCGCCCGCGGGCGGGGCGTACGGATAGTCGACGGCCTCCGCGATGTCCCCGGCGTGCACCCAGCACTCGAAGGCGCGGTCCAGGAACGCGTCGCGCAGCGGCAGGCTGATCCTCCCGTACGACACATCGAGGTCGCCCACGCTGCGGCCCGCGAAGGCGGCCGTCCTGATGAGGGCGTGGCTCTGCTCGCGCCAGGGGTCGCGGGCCGCGGCCGGGTCGGCGGCGGGGTCCGCCGACCGCCAGTGGGCGTCCGTACGGGCGGCGGGCCCGGCGCCCTCGGGAGGCGCGGCCGCGCCCAGCGGGTCGGCGAGGCCGAGCGCCGTGGCGACCTGGCCGTCCACCGTCATCAGATGCCCGATGACCCCGGCGACGGTCGTCTTCCGCTCCGCCGGGCCCGACGCCTTGTACCAGCGCAGCCGTACCGGGGCGCGCCACTCCGCCGCGCCCATGTCGCCGAGCAGTGCGTCGAGCCGGGCGGTCTCCGCGTCGTAGGGCGTCGCCCAGGCGGGCACCGGGATACGGCCGGGCGGCGGCCGAGGCAGCCCTCCAGCACCCGTGAGCGCAGCAGCGGATCGAGGTCGAGGCTGTCGGCGGGGTGGAGCAGGCCGACGGCGTCGCGCAGCCGCAGGGCCTCCTCGGCGCAGGCGGCGCAGTCCGTCAGGTGGGCCTCGACGGCGGCGGTCTCCTCGGGCGAGCAGGCGGCCAGTGCCCAGGCGCCGAGCAGCGACTTCAGGACGGTGTGCGGGAGGACGTCGCGGGCCTCGCGCGGGCCGGCGCCGTCCGGGCCGGGCAGGTCGTGGACGGGGTCCGCGAGGGGCGGGGCGTCGTCCGGTCTCCGCGGTGCGGGCGGGTGCGCTTCCGGGGACCGCGGCCGGAGGTCGGGGAGCGGGCCGAGGTCCTCCGGGGCCAGGCGCGGGGACGGTATCCGCGGCCGGGCGGCGGGGCCGGGGTCGCCGTGCCCCGCCCCGGCGTCACCGGTGCCGTCCTCGCCGCGGGCCTCCCCGGAGTGCTCCGGATCCGGCTCCTCGGGACCGTAGGCGCCCCACTCGTCACGGCCGTTCACAGCGGCCGTCCGGAGCCCGGCGGCGGGGTGGCCGCCGAGGGGCGGCGCGCGGTGTGCCGGGCGGGCGGAGGGGCCTGGTGGTGGTGGGCGGTGGACAGCAGCTGGAGGCCGAGGCGGAGCCGGCGGCGGGCCTCGTCCTCGGTGACGCCGAGGTCGGCGGCGGTCTGGCGGTAGTCGCGGCGCTGGAAGTACGCCAGTTCCAGGGCGTCGCGCAGTGGTGCGGGCATGGACGTGACGATGTAGTCGGCGCGGGCCGCCGTGGAGGCGGCGCGGATCTTGCGTTCCCGCTCGCGCTCCAGTTCGGCGGGCCCGGGGCCGTCCTCGCCGCACTCGCGCGCCGAGGCGGCCTCGGCCTGACGCAGCCGGTGGACGGCCTGGCGGTGGGTGAGGGTGGCGACCCAGGAGCGCAGCGAGCTCTGCCGGGGGTCGTAGGCGTCCGGGTTCTCCCAGATGTAGCCGAAGACCTCGCGGGTGACGCGGTCGGCGGCCTCCTCCTCGCCGAGGACGCGGTGGGCGAGGCTGTGCACCAGTGAGGCGAAACGGTCGTACAGCTCGCCCAGGGCGGCCGCCTCACCGCGGGCCAGCCGCTGCTGCATCCGCCTGTCCCAGCGCGGTGGTGCGTCCTTTCCCATCGGACCCCCCATCTCCTGTCCGTCACCACGGTCGCTCCCGTACCGGTCCCGCTCCGGCACCGTCCCCCGAATGTAGTCGGCGGGTCAGGAGCCGCAGGGGCCTTTACGGCAACCCGCGCCGGCCCCGACAGCGGATGGTAAAGGAGCTGTCGCTTTGTGGGGGTAATGCCCGTTCCTGGTGGATCGAAGCGGATCGTTCGTGCAGGAATAGGGCGATGTGTTACCCGGGTGTGACCAGATATCGGTACATGGCGGTCCCGCACTCCGCATAGCCTTGAGGGCGAACGGCCCGTGGCACCGAGGAATCCGACGCGATTCGGGGGGAAATTCGGGGGAAGGAGCCGGGCAGTCGTGCCGGGGAAGGACGAGTTCCGGACAGCTTCGGGAACCACCCGGTCCGCAAGCGAGCGAAAGGCTTCGAGCGCGTGTCGTTGAAGGTGGCGGAAGACGAGCAGGGCCGCTGGGCCGTCCTCCGGGTCTCGGGCGAGATGGACCTGGTCACCTCGCCCTCAGTACGTCAGCACGTGCACGACGCCGTCGCAGACGGCCGCCGCAGCCTGGTCCTCGACCTCTCCGAGGTCCGGTTCTGCGACTCCAGCGGTGTCGGCGTCCTCATCGCCGCCCGCCGGCTGATGCGCTCCTGCCAGGGCAGACTGCGGCTGATCCTCCCCGCCCAGGGCGCCGTCGACGGCTCCCACGTCAACCGCGTCCTCGCCGCACTCGGCGTCCGCCGCCTCTTCGAGGTCTACCCGGACCTGCCCACCGCCGTCGACGAGGCCGCCGCGCCGCTCACCGCCTGACTCACCCCGCCCCGTACGGCAGCTCCGCCCGCACCACGAAACCGCCCTCCGGCGTCGCCCGCGCCTCCAGCCGGCCGCCCAGGCTCTGGGCGCGCTCGCGCAGCCCCACCAGACCGTGCCCGCCACCGGGCAGGGAGGGCACCGGGGCCGACGCGTCCGGCGGCCCGTTGCGGATCTCCACCCGCAGCCCCGCGTCCCGCGCCAGCGGCTCCACCCGGACCCGCACCCGGGCGCCCGGCGCGTGCTTGCGGACGTTCGTCAGCGCCTCCTGGACGGTACGGAACGCCGCCCGCTCCACCGTCCGCGCCCCGCCCGTCCCGTCCACCACGGCGCCCTCGTACGTGACGTCCAGTCCGCTCCGCTCGATCAGCCGCGGCAGCTCCGCCAGATCCGGCTGCGGCACCGGCTCCCGCGCCGTCCCGCCCGCCGCGCGCAGCACACCCACCATGTTCCGCAACTCCTCCAGCGTCCGCACCGACAGCTCCCGGATCGTCCGGGCGCCCGCACGGGCCTCCTCGTCCCCCGCGCCGACCTGGAGGGCACCCGCCTGGAGACTGATCAGACTCACCTGATGGGCCACCACATCGTGCATCTCCCGCGCCAGCCGGGCCCGCTCGGTGGCCTGGACCCGCTCCGCGAGCAGCCGGTCCTCCCGCCGCCGGCTGCGCGTCAGCTCCTCGATCCGGGCGGCCAGCTCACGCCGGGTACGGACCAGCAGCCCCAAGGTGATCGGCGCCCCCGAGGTGACGCACGCGTCGATCAGCACCAGCGTGTTGTCCCGGTAGGCGGTCGGCTCGAAATCGGACAGCGGATACGGCAGGAAGTGCGCCGCCACCAGCAGCACCGCGCAGACCGCCAGCCGCCCGCGCCCGGGACGGAGCGAGGCCAGGGTGTAGAGCGCGATCATCGGCGCGAACCAGATGTAGCCGATCCACAGCCCCGGCAGCGTCACCAGGAACACCGTCAGCGGAAGACGGCGCCGCACCGGCAGCACGGCCGCCGCGGCCAGCGAGGCCGCCAGCTCCAGCGACGGCTCCACCCCGTTGACGAGCAGCGCGTCGGCGGTCCCCAGCAGCACCGGGACGACCAGCGGACCCCACCGCCGCGACCACCGCCCCGCCCGGACGCGGAAACCGCCCACCCGCGTCACACGCTTCCGGGTATGCCCGGCACCAGCCCGGCACGGTCGGCGACGACGGCGGCCT
Source organism: Candidatus Streptomyces philanthi (assembly GCF_059553635.1). NCBI lineage: Bacteria > Bacillati > Actinomycetota > Actinomycetes > Kitasatosporales > Streptomycetaceae > Streptomyces > Candidatus Streptomyces philanthi. Next base: position 774 of record NZ_JCANQV010000262.1, on the reverse strand, counting down.
GCACCCGGTTGATCCCGCCCAGCTTGGCCAGCAGCGTCCGCACATGGTCCTTGACCGTGCTCGGCGCCAGCCCGATCCGGTCCGCTATCTGCGCGTTGCCCAGCCCCGCCCCGAGCAGCGCCAGCACCTGTGCCTCCCGCGGCGTCAGCCCGCTCACCGCACGCACCGCCGACGCCTGCCCCTCGGCGGTCAGATAGCCGCCGATCACCGCGCGGGTCACCCCCGGGTCCAGCACACTGCCGCCCGCCGCCAGCGTCCGCACCGCCCGCACCAGCTCCTCCGGGTCCGAGTCCTTGAGCAGGAAACCGGCCGCGCCCTCGCGCAGCGCCGCCGACAGGTACTCCTGCGCGTCGAAGGTCGTCAGCATCGCCACCACCGGCGGCCTCGGGGCGGCGCGCAGCGCCCGCAGGACGTCCAGACCGTCGACGTCCGGCATCCGCACATCGACCAGGACGACATCGGCGGCGCTGTCCAGCACCGTGCCGACGGCCTCGGTCCCGCCGCAGTCCGCGACCATCTCGATGTCCGGGGCGCTCCCCAGGATCATCCGCAGCCCGGACCTGACGAGCCGTTCGTCGTCCACCACAGCGACACGGATCACCGGCCGCCCCTTTCTCGTCGTACCGTTCCGGACCGGCGGTGCCACCGCACGCCGCCCGCCCCCGGGCGGCCCCCCACCCCCGCCGCCCGGCGGGGGTGCGCCCGCGACCTGCGGACGATGCCCCGGGGGGACACCGCCGGGCACAGTGCCTTCATGCTGCACCACCGGTGAGG
>NZ_JCANQV010000261.1:0-8449 GCF_059553635.1 Candidatus Streptomyces philanthi | reverse complement strand
GCAAGCTGGCCGCGGAGAGCGGTGTCGACCTCGCCACCGTCAAGGGCACCGGCGTCGGCGGCCGCGTCCGCAAGCAGGACGTCATCGCCGCCGCGGAGGCCGCCAAGGCCGCCGTCCCGGCCGCGGCTCCGGCCGCTCCGGCCGCCGTGTCCAAGGCCCCGGTCCTGGAGGTCTCGCCGCTGCGCGGCCAGACCGTCAAGATGCCGCGGATGCGCAAGGTCATCGGCGACAACATGATGAAGGCCCTGCACGGCCAGGCGCAGCTGACCTCCGTGGTCGAGGTGGACATCACCAAGATCATGCGGATGCGCGCCCAGGCCAAGGACGCCTTCGCGCAGCGTGAGGGCGTCAAGCTCTCCCCGATGCCGTTCTTCGTCAAGGCCGCCGTCCAGGCGCTGAAGGCCCACCCGGTCATCAACGCCCGGATCAACGACGACGAAGGCACCATCACCTACTTCGACACCGAGAACATCGGTATCGCGGTGGACGCGGAGAAGGGCCTGATGACCCCGGTCATCAAGGACGCCGGCGACCTGAACATCGCGGGTATCGCCAAGAAGACCGCGGAGCTGGCCGGCAAGGTCCGCTCCAACAAGATCACGCCGGACGACCTGGCCGGCGCGACCTTCACGGTCTCCAACACCGGCTCGCGCGGTGCCCTGTTCGACACCGTCATCGTGCCGCCGAACCAGGTCGGCATCCTGGGCATCGGCGCCACGGTCCGGCGCCCGATGGTCGTCAACCACCCGGACCTCGGCGAGACCATCGCCGTCCGGGACATGACGTACCTGGCCCTGTCCTACGACCACCGTCTGGTCGACGGCGCGGACGCCGCCCGTTACCTGACGACGGTCAAGCAGATCCTGGAGGCCGCCGAGTTCGAGACCGAGATCGGTCTCTGAGCGGCACGCCGACAGCGCGGTGGGAGTGGCCCCGTCCGGATTCGTCCGGGCGGGGCCACTCGCGTGTCCGGGGCCGGCGGGCGCCCGGAGCCGGCCGCGGTCCCCGGGGAGCGGACCGTGCGAAAGGTGAGCAGAACCACGTACGTCCGGGCCCCGCGGAGGCACCCGGAGGGTGGCGACTCCCCGTATCGTCTCCGTCACCACCACCCTCGCCGAGGAGCACGTCATGACCCCGCCCGTCGTCCATTCGCTGCGCGAGCAGATCCGCGAGCACATCCTTGAGGGGATCGTCAGCGGCCGCTGGCAGCCGGGCGAGCGGATCGTGGAGCGGCGGATCGCGGTGGAGCTGGAGGTCAGCCAGACGCCGGTGCGGGAGGCGCTGCGGGAGCTGGAGTCGCTGCAACTGATCGAGTCGGCACCGAACAAGGGCGTCCGGGTGCGGAATCTGACCGCGGACGATCTCAAGGAGAGCTATCCGGTCCGTGCCGGGCTGGAGCAGGTGGCGGCGGAGCTGTCCGCGGCCCGGCTGGCGGAGGACACCTCGGCGCTGGAGCGCGAGGTGGCGGCGCTGCGGGAGGCGGACCGTACGGGCGACGGGGAGGCGCAGGTGCGGCACACCGTGGCGTTCCACCGGGAGATCGTGCGGGCGTCCGGGAACTCCGTGCTGCTGCACACCTGGGAGGCGCTGGGCGTGGAGGTGTGGACGACGCTGTCGATGCGCTGGTTCAGCCCGGAGCCGCGGTCGCACGCCCAGGAGCACCAGGAGCTGGTCGACGCGTTCCGGCGGCGGGACCCGAGGATCGGTCCGCTGCTGAAGGCGCATGTACTGAGCTGCGCGCCGCGGGTCTGACGGAGGGCGCCGGGGACACCGTGTGACCCCACCACGTACTGGCACGCGGTGCCCGGTTTTGCGGCACCCCGTGCCGACCTGCGGTGATTCCTCTGATCGGCGTTGATCGATCATCGATCAGAGGCGTATGGTCGCGGCGGGGCGCGACATCCCTGCCTGCCGAATGCCTGCCGCGCCCGCACTCTCTCTGTCCGGAAAGGGGCCACCCATGCCCGATCCCGTGCGCCTGCCGTACAGCCAGCTCGACCAGCTCCCGGACCGCGACCCGGAGGAGACCGCCGAGTGGTGCGAGTCCCTCGACGCCGTCACCCGGGCGGCCGGTCCGCACCGCGCCGCCTACCTGCTGCGCCGCACCCTGGAGCACGCCGGCGCGCCGCGTCTGGCACCGCTGGAGACGGACTACGTCAACACCGTGCCGACCTCCGCCGAACCCGCCTACCCGGGCGACGAGGCGCTGGAGGCGCGGATCACCGCCTGGAACCGCTGGAACGCGGCCGCCATGGTCACCCGCGGCTCCCGGCTCGGCCTCGGCGGGCACATCGCCACCTTCGCCTCGGCGGCCTGGCTCTACGAGACCGGCTTCCAGCACTTCTTCCGGGGCAAGGAGGGCCAGGACTCCGGTGACCAGCTCTACCTCCAGGGCCACGCCTCCCCCGGCATCTACGCCCGCGCCTTCCTCGACGGCCGGCTGACCGCCGACCAGCTCGACCGCTTCCGCCAGGAGGCCGGCGGCGACGGACTGCCGTCCTACCCGCACCCGCGGCGCCTGCCGTGGCTGTGGGAGTTCCCCACCGTCTCCATGGGCCTGGGCCCCCTCTCCGCGATCTACCAGGCGCGCTTCAACCGCTACCTGGAGCACCGCGGCATCAAGGACACCTCCGGCTCCCGCGTCTGGGCGTTCCTCGGCGACGGCGAGATGGACGAGCCCGAGTCGACCGCCGCCCTGGCGCTGGCCGGCCGCGAGGGCCTGGACAACCTGACGTTCGTCGTCAACTGCAACCTCCAGCGGCTGGACGGCCCGGTCCGCCCCAACTTCAAGATCGTGCAGGAGCTGGAGGCGCAGTTCCGCGCCGCCGGCTGGAACGTCGTCAAGTCGCTGTGGGGCCGCGCCTGGGACGAGGTCTTCGCGCTGGACACCGACGGGTCGCTGGTGCGCCGGCTGCGCGAGGTCCCCGACGCGCAGTTCCAGACGTACGCCACCCGCGACGCCGCCTATCTGCGCGAGCACTTCTTCGGCGGCGAGCCGGCCCTGCGGGCGCTGGGCGACTCGCTCTCCGACGCCAAGCTGCTGGAGCTGTTCCAGACCTCCCGCGCCGGCCACGAGCCGCGCAAGGTGTACGCCGCGTACCGGGCGGCCGTCGAGCACAAGGGCGCGCCGACCGTCGTCCTGGCGCAGACCGTCAAGGGCTACACCCTCGGCGCGGGCTTCGAGTCCCGCAACGCCAACCACCAGATGAAGAAGCTCACCACCCAGGAGTTCCGCACCATGCGCGACCTCCTGGAGCTGCCGATCCCGGACAGCGCCTTCGAGGACGGCCTGGTCCCCTACTGGCGGCCGGCCGAGAACTCCCCCGAGATGGAGTACCTGCGCGAGCGCCGTGCGGCCCTGGACGGCCCCGCGCCCGCCCGCAAGGTCGTCGCCAAGCCGCTGCCGATGCCCGCCGACAAGGCGTTCGACGCGCTGAAGAAGGGCTCGGGCACCCAGGAGATCGCCACCACCATGGCGTTCGTCCGGCTGGTCAAGGACCTGATGCGGGACAAGGAGACCGGCAGGCGCTGGGTCCCCGTCGTGCCCGACGAGGCCCGCACCTTCGGCATGGAGTCCCTCTTCCCGTCGGCCGGTCTCTACTCCCCCATGGGCCAGACCTACGACCCGGTCGACCGCGATCAGCTCCTGTACTACAAGGAGGCGAAGAACGGGCAGATCCTCAACGAGGGGATCACCGAGGCCGGTTCGCTCGCGGACTTCACCGCCGCCGCCACGTCGTACGCGACGCACGGCGAGCCGATGATCCCGTTCTACATCTTCTACTCGATGTTCGGTTGGCAGCGCACCGCCGACCAGTTCTGGGCGCTGGCCGACCAGTTGGGCCGCGGTTTCGTCATCGGCGCGACCGCCGGCCGTACGACGATGACCGGTGAGGGCCTCCAGCACGCGGACGGCCACTCCCACCTGATCGCCTCCACCAACCCGGCGGCACTCTCGTACGACCCCGCGTTCGCCTACGAGGTCGCGGTGATCGTCAAGGAGGGCCTGCGCCGGATGTACGGTCCGGACGCCGAGGACGTCTTCTACTACCTGACGGTCTACAACGAGACCAAGGTGCAGCCGCCCATGCCCGAGGGCCTGGACGAGCAGGGCATCCTCAAGGGCCTGTACCGCTTCCAGGAGGCCGCCCCGGCCGCCGCGGACGCGCCCCGCCTCCAGCTGCTGGCCTCCGGTACCGCCGTCCACTGGATCCTGGAGGCGCAGCGGCTGCTCGCGGCCGACTGGGGCGTCGCCGCGGACGTCTGGTCGGCGCCGTCCTGGACCGAGCTGCGCCGCGACGCCATGGAGTGCGACGCGGCCCGGCTCGACGGCGAGGACCGCGTCCCGTACGTGACCCGCGCGCTGGCCGGGGCCCCCGGCCCGGTGGTCGCGGTCAGCGACTGGATGCGGGCCGTCCCGGACCAGATCGCCCCCTGGGTCGAGCAGGACTGGGTCTCCATCGGCACCGACGGTTTCGGTCTGTCCGACACCCGCGAGGCGGCCCGCCGCCACTTCGGTGTCGACCCGCACTCGATCGTCGTCCAGACCCTCGCCGTCCTGGCCCGCCGTGGCGAGGTCAAGCCGGAGACGGTCAAGGAGGCCAGGTCGCGCTACGGCCTGTGATCCCCGGGGGCCCTCCGCCCCCGACGCGTCCCCGGCACCGGGGGCGCCCCCCGCTCCCGTGCGGGGACCGACCACCGCGCCCGGGGTCCTCGCACGGGAAACCCTCCCCCGTCCTCCCCTGCCACGACCCGGCAGGGGAGGGCGTCGGCGTGCGGGCGGTCCGGGCGTTGTCGGTGGCCCCCGGCATGATGAGGGCATGCGCGCTGCCCGGCTCATCAAGTTGGTGTTGCTCCTCCAGTCCCGGCCGTCGATGACCGCCGGGGAGCTGGCGCGTGAGCTGGAGGTCTCCGAGCGGACGGTGGGACGGGACGTCCTCTCGCTCTCCGAGGCCGGGGTCCCCGTCTACGCCGACCGCGGCCGTGCGGGCGGCTACCGCCTCGTCGGCGGGTACCGCACCCGGCTGACGGGCCTGGGCCGCAGCGAGGTGGAGGCGCTGTTCCTGTCCGGGGTGCCCTCCGCACTGCGGGAGATGGGCCTGGCGGACGCGGCGTCCGCCGCCCGGCTGAAGGTCTCCGCCGCGCTGCTGCCCGAGCTGCGGGACGCCGCCGCGGGCACCACCCAGCGCTTCCATCTCGACGCCCCCGGCTGGTACCGCGATCCGGAGACACCGGCGCTGCTGCCGGAGGTGGCCGACGCGGTCTGGGACGACCGCGCCCTGGACGTCCGCTACCGCCGCAAGGACACCGAGGTACGGCGCGAGCTGGAGCCGTACGGCCTCGTGCTGAAGGCGGGGGTCTGGTACCTGGCGGCGCGGGTGTGCGCCCCGCCGGAGCAAGCCGACGCGTCGTCCTTCCGTGTCTACCGGGTGGACCGCTTCGCCTCCGTGGCCGCCACCGGCAGCCGGTTCGTCCGCGACGCCTCCTTCGACCTGCCCGCCTTCTGGGCGGAGCGTGCCGAGCAGTTCGTCCGTTCGCTGCTGCGGGAGGAGGTCGTGCTCCGGCTGTCGGAGCGGGGCATACGGCTGCTGCCGCATGTCACGGAGTCCGCCGCGGCCCGGGAGGCGATCGAGCGCGCCGAGCGTGCGGACGGCCGCGACGAGCGGGGCGGGCTCACCGTCACCCTGGCCGTGGAGAGCACCGATGTGGCGTTCGCCCAGTTGCTGGGGCTCGGGCCGGAGGGGGAGGTCCTGGCCCCGGTGGCGCTGCGCGAGCGGTTCGCCGAGGCCGCCCGGCGGTCGGCGGAGCTGTACGGGTAGTCCGTGCGGCCCCGCCGCGCCGCGGGCCGCTACCGGTAGTCGTCCGCCGTCGCGTCCTTGCCGCCGAAGACCACCTCGGCGAAGTAGGCGTCGCAGTCCGGCCGGGTGCCGTCCGCGTCGGTGAAGCCGTACTCCTTCGCCAGCTGCCCGCTGGAGAGCGACTGCCCGCTCCAGCGCGCCCGGTCGGGGTCGGCGGCCAGGGCGGCGACGGCCCTGCCGATGTAGACGGGGGATTCGGCGATGGCGAAGTGCGGTTCCTTCGTCACCGCGTCGCGCCAGGTGTCCTCGGTGACGCCGAAGTGGTCGAGCATCTCCTCGGAGCGCAGGAATCCGGGGGTGAGCGAAACGGCCGTGCCGCCGTACGGCTTCAGCTCGGCGGCCAGGCCGAAGGCGATGCGGTGCGGGGCGTTCTTGGTGAGGTCGAAGGGGAGGTTCTCGCGGTAGGCGCGGTTGGACTCCGCGGTGCCGTCGGTGATCTCGACGACCAGGCCGCCGGGACGCCGGTTCAGCAGCGGCAGCGCGTAGTGGCCGGTGATGAGGTGGGAGTCGACGCCCAGGCGCAGCATCCGCAGTCCCTTGGCGAGGTCGAGGTCCCACAGCGTGGTGGAGAACTCGATCAGGTGGTCGCCGCCCCAGACGCTGTTGACCAGGATGTCCAGCCGTCCCCGCTCGCGGTCGATGCGGTCGGTGAGGGCCTTGACCTGGTCCGGTTCCAGGTGGTCGGTGGGTACGGCGATGCCGGTGCCGCCCGCCGCCGTCACCCGCTCCGCGGTCCCCTCGATCGTCTCCGTGGGGCGGCCGACCTCGCTCACCCGGTCCCGTGTGGTCCGGCCCGTCACATACACCACGGCCCCCGCCCGGCCGAGTTCCACGGCCATGGCCCGTCCCGCGCCCCGGGTCGCCCCGGCCACCAGGGCGACCCGCCCCGCCAGCGACCGTGCCGTTTCCTTCACCGTCGTGTCCTGTGTCTGCATGTCCCTCGCACCTCTTCCGGCTCGTTCCCGCTCGTACGCGACGACCCTGACAGCCAAACCCGACACCTTCTGTCGTATTTGTTTTCGCCCGTACGCGTTTCCCCCTGGCGCGACACCCGTGTTCCGCGTGCGGCCCGGGGCGGCAGGGCCGATGCTGGAGCGGTGATGGACGAGACGGAGTTCTGGGAGCTGATCGACGGGGCCCGCGAGGCCGCCGACGGCGATCCCGAGGACCAGGCGGAGGCGCTGACCGAACGCCTGCTGGCCCTCGACCCGGACGCCGTCACGGACTTCGCCCGCCACTTCGAGTCCCGCTACAACCGCGCCTACACCTGGGACCTGTGGGCCGCCGCCGCGATCATGCTGGACGGCGCGAGCGACGACGTCTTCGACAACTTCCGTTCGTGGCTGATCGGCCAGGGCCGCTCCGTCTTCGAGGGCGCGCTGCACGACCCGGACCAACTCGCCGTCCTCGTCGACGAGTTCGACGCGGAGGCCGACGGCGAGGCGGAGGAGCTGGGGTTCGCCGCCGACGACGCGTACGAGCAGCTGACCGGCGCCGACCTGCCCGACCTCGGGCTGCCCCCGCCGCCCCGCGAACCGCTCGGCGACTATGTGGACCCCGACGACGAGACGGCCCTCGCCGAACGCCTCCCCCGCCTCTGGTACCGCTTCAGGCCCGTGTGACCCCGGGCCGTCCGGGCGGCGCGCCGCGACACCCCGCCCGCCGCCGCGTTCCCCGGCCGCCGCCCGGGGCAGGATGGCCCCATGCGGATCGCGATCACCGGCTCGTCCGGTCTCATCGGCACGGCACTCGTACGGTCGCTGCGCGCCGACGGACACGACGTCGTACGGCTGGTACGACGCCCGCCGGCCTCCCCGGGCGAGGTGCGCTGGGACCCCGTCCGCCAGGAGGTGGACACGGCCGGGCTCGCCGGGTGCGAGGCGGTGGTGCACCTCGCCGGGGCCGGCGTCGGCGACCACCGCTGGACCGCCGCCTACAAGCGCGAGATCCGCGACAGCCGGGTCCTGGGCACCGCGGCCCTCGCCACCGCCCTCGCGTCCCTGGACGTCCCGCCGAGGGTCTTCGTCTCGGGCAGCGCGATCGGCTACTACGGGGACACCGGCGACCGGCGTACGGACGAGAGCGCGCCGCCCGGCGAGGGCTTCCTGCCGGAGGTCTGCGTCGCCTGGGAGCGGGCGGCCGCCCCCGCCCGGGACGCCGGCATCCGTACCGTGCACCCGCGCACCGGGCTGGTGGTGGCGCACGGCGGCGGCGCCTGGGGGCGGCTGTTCCCGGTCTTCCGGCTGGGGCTGGGCGGCCGGCTCGGTGACGGCCGCCAGTACTGGAGCTTCATCGCCCTCGACGACCACATCGCCGCCCTCCGCCATCTGATCGACACCGAGGACCTGGCCGGCCCGGTCAACCTCACCGCGCCCGAGCCCGTCACCAACCGCGAGGTGACCGCCGCGATGGGCCGTGTCCTGCACCGCCCGACCGTCTTCGCCGTCCCCGCTCCCGTCCTGCGGCTGGCCCTGGGCGAGTTCGCCGGCGATGTCCTCGCCAGCCAGCGGGTGATCCCCCGGCGCCTGCTGGACTCCGGTTTCACCTTCGCCCGTCCGACGATCACCGAGGCCGTACGGGCGGCCGCGTAG
>NZ_JCANQV010000260.1:0-8499 GCF_059553635.1 Candidatus Streptomyces philanthi | reverse complement strand
CCGGGCCGCCCTTCGACGTGGTCATCCTTGTCGCCTCCTCGTGGTCCTGGGTGGTGGTCCGCCGGTCCCCGCCGGTCACGCCGCGGCCAGCGTGTCGGTGCCGGCCGTGATGCCCTTGGTGGAGGCGATCACCGTGCGCAGTTTCTTGGCGAGGGCCTCGTAGAACATGCTGAGCGGGAACTCGTCGGGCAGCACCTCGTCGACGAGCCGGCGCGGCGGCTGGTCCAGGTCGAGGGCCTCGGGGCCCTTGGCCCAGACGGAGCCCGGGTGCGGGGCGAGGTAGGCCGAGACGAGGTCGTAGGCGGCGAGCCAGTGCACCAGCTTGGGCCGGTCGATGCCGTCGCGGTAGAGCTTCTCGATCTCGCCGCAGAGCTGGTTGGTGACCTTCGGGGCCCGCTCCCAGTCGATGTGGAGTGTGTTGTCCGTCCAGCGTACGACGTCGTGCCGGTGGAGGTAGGCGAACATCAGCTGGCCGCCGAGGCCGTCGTAGTTGCGCACCCGGTCGCCGGTGACCGGGAAGCGGAACATCCGGTCGAAGATCACCGCGAACTGCACGTCACGGGCCTGGGGGACGCCCTCGGCCTCCAGCTTCACGGCCTCCTTGAAGGCGGTGAGGTCGCAGCGCAGCTCCTCCAGGCCGTACATCCAGAACGGCTGGCGCTGCTTGATCATGAACGGGTCGAAGGGCAGGTCGCCGTGGCTGTGGGTGCGGTCGTGCACCATGTCCCACAGGACGAACGCCTCCTCGCAGCGCTTCTGGTCGGCGATCAGCTCCCGGACGTCCTCGGGCAGTTCGAGGCCGAGGGTGGCGACGGCGGCCTCGGTGACGCGGCGGAAGCGCGCGGCCTCGCGGTCGCAGAAGATACCGCCCCAGGTGAAGCGCTCGGGGGCCTCGCGGACGGCGACGGTCTCGGGGAAGAGGACGGCGGAGTTGGTGTCGTAGCCCGCGGTGAAGTCCTCGAAGGTGATGCCGCAGAACAGCGGGTTGTCGTAGCGGGTGCGCTCCAGTTCGGCCAGCCACTCGGGCCAGACCATGCGCAGGACGACGGCCTCGAAGTTGCGGTCCGGGTTGCCGTTCTGCGTGTACATGGGGAAGACGACGAGGTGCTGGAGGCCGTCGGCGCGCTGCCGGGCGGGCTGGAAGGCGAGCAGCGAGTCGAGGAAGTCGGGGACGCCGAAGCCGTCGTCGGCCCAGCGGCCGAGGTCGGCGGCGAGCGCCTCGTGGTAGGCGGCGTTGTGCGGGAGCAGCGGGGCCAGTTCGCCGATGGCGGTGACGGCGCGGCCGACCTGGTGGCGCACCTCCCCGGCGGTCGGGGCGCCCTCCGCCGCGAGGTCGATGGAACCGTCCTTCGCCTGCCAGGGGCGGATCGTCTCGATGGCGTCCTTGAGCTCCGGCCACGCCGGGTGGTCGACCACACGTTCTGCGGTCGCGGCGCCCTCCTGGGCACCCACAGGCGAAAGGATTTCCGTCATGACTGCCCTCCGGCGGTAGATCGTGCGGTGGGGACACCGTATCCAGCGGCAATGCCCCGCTCAAGAGGTGGGGTGGAAAATATTCTGTTCCCACCCGTGGTCACGGGCGTTTTTCCTGCCGGAAACGGAATGCGCGGCATGTTCGACTCGGGTCGCCGGGTCTGCCCGTGCTTCTTCCGGAGCGGGGAGCGGGTGCGAAGCGTGGCGCCCCGGAGCGGGCGGGCGTCAGCGCGGCCGGGAAACGCCCACGCGCGGGTGAGGCGGCCCTTCTCCCGCAGGGGCTCAGGGCACCGGCGCCCGCGCCGGACGGTGACGGGCGGCGCCGCGCGGGTAGCCGTACCGGTGGCGTGCGGTGGACGGGCCTTCGGGGGCCGGGCCCGTTAGGCTGTGCGCCATTTCGTACGGCTATGTACCGATGGCCGCCGTACCGCCGGGGCCGACGACCGCCGCACCGGTCCGCGCCGGGCGGCACCGGCGGCAGCGGGCGGCCGGCAGTGACCCAGAGCAGCACCGAGCCGACAGAAGCGAGGCAGCTTTGTCCTTTCTCACCATCGGACACCGCGGGATCATGGGCGTGGAGCCGGAGAACACCCTGCGGTCGTTCCTGCGCGCCGAACACGAGGGCCTCGACGTGATCGAACTGGACCTGCATCTGAGCAAGGACGGCGCCCTCGTGGTCATGCACGACGCCGAACTGGACCGCACGACCGACGGCAGCGGCCCGATCGCCGAACGCACCCTCGCCGAACTGCGGGAACTGGACGCCGGACGCGGGGAACGCATCCCCGTCTTCGAGGAGGTCGTGGACGCGGTCTCGTCCCCCCTCCAGGCGGAGATCAAGGACGTGGCGGCCGCGCGGGCGCTCGCGGAGGTGATGCGGGCCCGCGATCTGACCACCCGGGTCGAGGTGATCTCGTTCCACGACGAGGCGCTGGCGGCCGTACGCACCCTGCTCCCCGGGGTGCGCACCGCGCTGGTCGCCAGCCGGTACGGCACCGATGTGGTCGCCCGCGCCCAGGCGGTCGGCGCGGGCATGCTCTCGCTGAACATCCGCCGGCTCACCCTCGAACTGGTCGAACGCGCCCATGCCGCCCGCCTGCGGGTGCTGGGCTGGACGGTCAACACCCACGACCAGTTGCGGCTGGCGCGCGGGCTGGGGCTGGACGGCGTGGTCACCGACCGCCCGGAGATCCGGCGCTCGGTGCGCTTCACCGCCTGAGCCGGGCGCACGGCGGGAGGCGCGCGCCCTCGGGCCGCCCGGCGGCGCGGGAGGCGCGCGCCCTCGCCCGGGGACATCCGGTGTTCACGGCACCGCAACAACCTTCCGGCATACGGACGTTTTCCCCGGTGATCTCGACAGACCGCCCCGGGCACTGCCACCCTCCCGCCATGCGCCTCGCCAACTCCTCAGCAGCCCGCGCCGTTTGCGCCGCCGCAGCCCTGCTGCTGGCGGCCGCCGGCTGTGCCCCGCAGGACGCCCCCGGCGGCGGACGGGCCGCCTCCGGCCGCGACTGCGGCAGGCCGGCGACCGTGACCCCCGGCAGGCTGACCGTCGGCACCGACCGGCCCGCGTACGCCCCGTGGTTCGCCGACGACGACCCGTCCAACGGCCGGGGCTTCGAGTCCGCGGTCGCCTACGCCGTCGCCCGGCGCCTCGGCTACGGGAAGAAAGCGGTCGTCTGGCGGACCGTTCCGTTCAACAACTCCTTCGCACCGGGTACGAAGGAGTTCGACTTCGACATCAACCAGGTATCCGTCAGCGACGAGCGCCGCAGGGCCGTCGACTTCTCCTCCGGCTACTACGACGTACGGCAGGCGGTCGTCGCCCTCAAGGGCTCCGCGGCCGCGCGCGCCACGCGCCTGGCGGAGCTGCGGACCGTCCGGCTCGGCGCCCAGGTCGGCACCACCAGCCTCGACGTCATCGGCGACCGCGTCCGCCCCGCCCAGCGGCCCGCCGTCTTCCAGAAGAACGACTACGCCAAGTCCGCGCTGCGCAACGGCCAGGTCGACGCCGTCGTCACCGACCTGCCGACCGCCTTCGCCCTCACCTCCGAGGTCGAGGACGCCGTCGTCGTCGGGCAGTTCGCGGCCGGCGGCCGCACCCGCGAGCAGTTCGGGCTGGTCCTGGACAAGGACAGCGCGCTCACCGGCTGTGTGACGGCCGCGGTGGACGCGCTGCGCGCGGACGGCACCCTGGCCCGGCTGGAGAAGACCTGGCTGACCGACGCCGCGCACGCCCCGGTGCTGTCATGACCGGGCCGGGCGAAGCCGTGCAGGACGGCCCGGCGGCGGGGGCCGGGGAACACGACGGCTATGTGCCCTCGGCACGGCGGCTGGCGCGCGAGCGCCACCGGCGGGCCAGCACCCGCCGCGCCACCGCCGTCGCCGCGCTCAGCACTCTCGTCACCGCCGTCGTCCTCTACCTCGTCGTCACCCGCTCCCCCGGCTGGCCGCGCACCCGGGACACCTTCTTCCACGCCGCATACGCACGCGAGGCGCTGCCCAAGGTACTGGAGGGGCTGCTGCTGAACCTGCGGCTGCTGGTGGTGTGCGGGGCGGCGGTGCTGGTGATCGGGCTGCTGCTGGCGGTGGCCCGCACCCTGCGCGGCCCGGTGTTCTTCCCGCTGCGTGCCCTGGCCGCCGCGTACACCGACTTCTTCCGCGGCCTGCCCCTGATCATCTGCCTGCTGATCGTGGTCTTCGGCGTCCCGGCGCTGCGGCTGAGGGGTGTGCCCACCGATCCGGTGGTCCTGGGCGGATCGGCCCTGGTGCTGACGTACTCCGCCTATGTCGCCGAGGTGTTCCGCGCCGGCATCGAGGGCGTCCACGCGAGCCAGCGGGCCGCAGCCCGGTCCCTGGGCCTGACCGCCGGGCAGACACTGCGGTACGTCGTGCTGCCGCAGGCCGTGCGGCGGGTGGTGCCGCCGCTCCTCAACGACCTGGTGTCGCTCCAGAAGGACACCGGCCTGGTGTCGATCGCGGGCGCGGTGGACGCCGTCTACGCGGCGCAGATCATCGCCGGGAAGGAATTCAACTACACGCCCTATGTCGTCGCCGGGATCGTCTTCGTCGCACTGACGATTCCGATGACGCGCTTCACCGACCGGGTCACGTCCCGCGCGGACCGGCGGCGCTCCCAGGGAGGCACGGTATGAGACGGAAGAAGCCGGACGCGAGCGGGCCCGCGCCCGGCGGCACGGACCACCCGGTGCTGCGTCTGGAGGCGGTGCGCAAGACGTACGGCCGGGACAGGGTCGTCCTGCGGGACGTCGGTCTGGAGGTCGCCCCGCACACCGTCACCGCCCTGATCGGCGCCTCCGGCTCGGGGAAGTCCACCCTGCTGCGCTGCGCGAACCTGCTGGAGGAGATCGACGACGGCGCCGTCTTCCTGGACGGCGAGGAGATCACCGATCCCCGGGCGGACGCGGACGCCGTACGGCGGCGGATCGGCGCGGTCTTCCAGTCCTACAACCTCTTCCCGCACCTGACCGTGCTGGACAACATCACCCTGGCGCCGCGCCGGGTGCACGGCGTGCCACGGGCGCGGGCGGAGGAACACGCCCGGGACCTGCTGGAACGGCTGGGACTCGGCGGACGGGCCGGTGACTATCCCGACCGGCTCAGCGGCGGGCAGCAGCAGCGGGTGGCGATCGTCCGCGCGCTGGCCTGCCGCCCCAGGCTGCTCCTGCTGGACGAGATCACCGCGGCCCTCGACCCCGAGCTGGTCGGCGAGGTGCTGGCGGTCGTCCGCGACCTCAAGGAGCGCGGCATGACAATGGTCCTGGCCACCCACGAGATGGACTTCGCCCGGGAGGTCGCCGACCAGGTGTGCTTCCTCGACGGCGGGACGGTACTGGAGCGCGGCACCCCGGAGCGGGTCTTCGGCGACCCGTCGCACGAACGCACCCGGCGGTTCCTGCGGCGGGTCGGCGGGGCCGGGCGGCCGTGACGTCCGTCAGCCGAGCGGCTTGACCAGCTGCTCGAAGGCCAGGTCGTCGCGCTGCGGGATGCCGAAGCGCTCGTCGCCGTACGGGAAGGGGCTCAGCTCGCCGGTACGCCGGTAGCCGCGCCGCTCGTACCAGGCGATCAGCTCCTCGCGCTGGCGGATGACGGTCATCCGCATCTCGACGGCGCCCCACTCGGCCAGCGCGGCACGCTCCGCCTCGGCGAGGACCACCTTGCCCAGGCCGCCGCCCTGGAGCGAGGGGCGGACCGCGAACATCCCGAAGTAGACGTGGTCACCGCGGTGTTCGAGCTGGCAGCAGGCGACCGGCTCGCCGTCGCGCTCGGCGATCAGCAGCCGCCCGTTCTCGTGGCGCACCGCCTCGCCCACGCCCTCCGCGTCGGTGCGCTGCCCCTCCAGCAGATCGGCCTCGGTGGTCCAGCCGGCGCGGCTCGCGTCACCGCGGTACGCGGACTCGACGAGGGCGACGAGTCCGGGGACGTCGGCTTCGGTGGCGGTGCGGAAGGTCAGCTGGCCGGCGGGCATGATGCGTGCGGGTCCTCTCGGGGCTGTGCTGCGGGGCGGGGCCGGCGGGCGGGGCCCGGGGGCGTCCGGCCGGACGGAAGGAGGCTAACAAGGGGGACGGCCTTCGTGCCCGGGGCATCTCGCCCCTCGGGACGGGCGGGCCGCCCCACAGGGCGCGTCGGCCGCCCTGCGGGCACGGGCCCGCCGCCGGGCGTAGGGTCCCGGCATGGTGCACGTACTGAGCAGCAGGGTGCTGGTGCGGCCGTCCGATCCGGAGCGGTCGCGCGCGTTCTACGGCGGGGCGCTGGGCCTGGAGGTCTACCGGGAATTCGGTACGGGGCCCGAGCGCGGCACCGTCTACTTCCTCGGCGGCGGTTTCCTGGAGGTCTCCGGGCGCGCGTCCGGTCCCCCGGGGCCCACGCTCCAGCTGTGGCTCCAGGTCGCGGACGCCGCGGCGGCGCACGAGGAGCTGGCGGCGCGCGGCGTCGAGGTGCTGCGCCCGCCGGTGCGGGAGCCCTGGGGCCTGGTCGAGATGTGGATCGCCGACCCGGACGGCCACCGCATCGCCGTCGTCGAGGTCCCCTCCGGCCACCCGCTGCGCTACCGCCCCTGAGGTGACACCCGGCGGCCGTCCACCGGGCGGGCCGGTCCCCGCGCCCCCCGGTGCCTCCGTGCGCTCCCGTACGCCGGGGGCCGCGGCGGGCATCCTGCGGGCGTACGGAGGGCGCCCGGCGGGCCGCGGACCGACCGCGGCGGACGGCCGGCGCGTGGGGAGGTGCGCCGTGCACGGACCGCCGCTGACGGGGTGGCTGCTGGTGCTGCTGTGCGCCGCCACGGGCGTGTACTGCCTGACGCGGGCCCGTCACGGCACCCCCGCCCAGCGCGCCGAGGCGCGCGGTGAGGCGCTGATGGGGCTGGGCATGGCGGTGATGGCGCTGCCCGCCTCGGCGGTGGTGCCACCGGACTGGCTGCCGTGGGCGTTCACGGCCCTCTTCGGCGTCACGACGGTCTGGGCGATGGTGCGGCGCCACCCCCACCACGCGGTGGGTTCCGCGGCGATGGTCTACATGGCGCTGGCGATGACGGGGATGTCCGGTCCTTCCCCGGCCGGGGAGACGGCGGGGATGGCGGGGATGGCGGGCCGTCACGGGCCGGGCGGGCTGCCGCTGCTGACCGGTGCGCTGCTCGTCTACTTCGCGGTGTTCGTCCTGGCCGCCGGTGTCCGGCTGATACCCGTGGCGGCGGGCCCCGCCCCGAGCGGGGTGCCCGCCGCCCGGTCCGAGCTGCTGGGCGCGTGCCGGATCGCGATGGGCCTCGGCATGTTCGCCATGCTGCTGACGCTCTGACGGACGTCACGGGGGCACGCCCGGCGACGCCCGACACGGCAGTGGCATCCGTCACTTCCGCTCCCCGGCCGTACCTCGCGGCGGCGGGGCGCTCATAGGGTGACGGCATGATGGTCCCCCTCGCGCTGATGGCCCTCGGCGCGCTGGCCGCGGCGACGGCGCCGCGCCTGATGGCCCGTTCCGACTGGCCCGACCGCGAGCCGGTGCTCGCCCTGTGGGTGTGGCAGTGCGTGGTGGCGGCGGTGCTGCTGTGCTGCGGACTCGCGATGGCGCTGACCGCGGCCGCCGCCTGGGAGGCCGTGCGCGGCCAGGTCTTCGGACCGGCCCCCCGGGCCGTCGTGGAGGCGTACGCGCTGAACACCTACGGCCCCTGGGCCGGTTCCCTCGCCCTGCTGCTGGCCGGCGGCGGAGCGTGGACGGCGGTGGCGCTGACCCGCGAGGTGCGGGCGGCGCGCGCCCGGCGCCGGCAGCAGCGCGCCGACCTGCTGCGGCGCGTCCCCCTGCTCCCCGGCGAGGAGCGCACCGGCGGCCGCCTCGTCATCCTGGAGGGCGACCGCCCCGCGGCGTGGTGGCTGCACCGGGCCACCCCCCAACTGGTCGTCACCACCTCGGCGTTACGGCGCCTGAAGGAGCGTCAGCTCGACGCGCTGGTCGCCCATGAGCAGGGCCACGCGCGGGCCCGGCACGACCTGCTGCTGCACTGCGCGTCCGCGCTGGCCGCCGGCTTCCCGCAGGTGCCGGTGTTCGCGGCCTTCCGCGACCAGGTCCACCGGCTGGTGGAACTCGCCGCCGACGATGTCGCCTCGCGCCGCTTCGGACGACTGACCATCGCCCTCGCCCTGGTCGGACTCAACGAGGACCGCGGCGTGTTCGGACCGTGCCCCGCCCAGCTCGCCGACGTCCCGCGCCGGGTGGACCGCCTGCTGGCGCCCGCCGCCCGCCTCTCCCCCGGCCGCCGGCTGCGGATGACGGCGTACGCCGCGCTGGTCCCCGCGGTCCCCCTGCTGATCACCTTCGTACCGGGGCTGAGCGCACTGACCTGACCGGGGCGGCACGCACCCCCGCCCGGCGGCATCGGTACCCCGCCTCCGGGACAGGATGACCCCTATGACGATCACGGGTGTGCTCTTCGACTTCTCCGGGACCTTGCTGCACATCGAGACCGCCGAGTCCTGGCTGCGCGCGGCCCTGGACGCCACCGGCACCGCCATG
>NZ_JCANQV010000259.1:0-8505 GCF_059553635.1 Candidatus Streptomyces philanthi | reverse complement strand
TCGCGGAGGCGGTGGACGCGGCCCGCTACGCACACGGCGGGGCCACCGTCATCGGCGACACCGTCGACCTCCTCGACCTGGAGCAGACCCGGGAGTGGGCGGCCCGTACGGAGAAGGAGTTCGGGCGGATCGACGGCCTGGTCCACCTGGTGGGCGGCTGGCGCGGCTCGGCGGGCTTCGCCGAGACCGACCTCGCCGACTGGGACCTGCTGCACAACCTCCTCATCCGCACGGTCCAGCACACCTCCCTCGCCTTCCACGAGCCCCTGCTGCGCTCCGCCAACGGCCGCTATCTGCTGACCAGCGCGGCCGGCGCGTCCAGGCCCACCGCGGGCAACGCCGCCTACGCGGCCTCCAAGGCCGCCGCCGAGGCGTGGACGCTGGCACTGGCCGACGCGTTCCGCAAGGCGGGGGGCGAGGAGGGCCCGCGGGCGGCGGCTGCCATCCTGGTCGTCAAGGCGCTCGTCAACGACCAGATGCGCGCCGAGCGACCGAACGCCAAGTTCGCGGGCTTCACGGACGTCACGGAGCTGGCCGAGGCCATCACCGGGGTCTGGGACAGGCCCGCACGGGAAGTGAATGGAAAGCGCCTGTGGCTGACCCCCGAGCCGTGAGCAAGGACAAGACCGACGCCCGGCGTCACCACGACCCCGCGGTGCGCGGGTTCGCCAGCGACAACTACGCGGGCGCGCACCCGGAGGTCCTGGCCGCCCTCGCCCTCGCCAACGGCGGCCACCAGGTCGCCTACGGCGAGGACGACTACACCGCGCACCTCCAGCGGGTCTTCCGCAGCCACTTCGGCCAGCGCGCCCAGGCGTTCCCGGTCTTCAACGGCACGGGGGCCAACGTCCTGGCCCTCCAGGCGGTGACCGACCGCTGGGGCGCGGTGATAGCCGCCGGCAGCGCCCACATCAACGTCGACGAGGGCGGCGCACCCGAACGGGTCGGCGGGCTGAAACTGCTGACGGTGCCGACCGAGGACGGCAAGCTCACCCCCGAGCTGATCGACCGCGAGGCGTACGGCTGGGACGACGAGCACCGCGCCATGCCGCAGGTCGTCTCGATCACCCAGAGCACCGAGCTGGGAACCCTCTACACGCCCGACGAGATCCGGGCGATCTGCGACCACGCCCACGAACGCAACATGCTGGTGCACCTCGACGGCGCCCG
Source organism: Candidatus Streptomyces philanthi (assembly GCF_059553635.1). NCBI lineage: Bacteria > Bacillati > Actinomycetota > Actinomycetes > Kitasatosporales > Streptomycetaceae > Streptomyces > Candidatus Streptomyces philanthi. The sequence goes on along the minus strand of NZ_JCANQV010000259.1, from coordinate 7,335 downwards.
GATCGCCAACGCCGCGGCGTCCCTGGACGTCCCGATGCGGGCCTTCACCAACGCCGTCGGCGTGGACATCCTCTCCTGTGGCGGCACGAAGAACGGCGCCGTCTTCGGCGAGGCCGTCGTCGTCCTCAACCCCGACGCGGTGCGCGCCATGAAGCATCTGCGCAAGCTGTCCATGCAGCTGGCGTCGAAGATGCGCTTCGTGTCCGTACAGCTGGAGGCCCTGCTCGCCCGCGACCTGTGGCTGCGCAACGCCCGGCACGCCAACTCCATGGCCCAGCGCCTGGCGGCCGGCGTCCGCGCGATCGACGGCGTGGAGATCCTCTACCCGGTCCAGGCGAACGCCGTCTTCGCCCGGCTGCCACACGACGTCAGCGAACGCCTCCAGAAGCGCTACCGCTTCTACTTCTGGGACGAGGCGGCCGGTGACGTCCGCTGGATGTGCTCCTTCGACACGACCGAGGAGGACGTCGACGGCTTCCTCGACGCCCTCCGCGAGGAGATCGGCCGCTGAACCTGCCCCTGGGGGGAGCCCGCGCCCGGCCCGGTGACCCGTGTCACCGGGCCGGGCCTGTGGCGCGGGGCCAAGACGGCCGGACCGGAACACACCCACCGCAAGGGGGAGTACGGCGATGACGGTCCTGCGGCCGCCGCTCGGCGCATGGGACCCGGCCACGCCGGCCGAGGTCGCCGCGCTCTTCGCCGCGGCCCGCGCCCCCTGGTGGGTGGCCGGCGGCTACGCCGTGGAACTCTTCGCCGGGCACCGCGTCCGCCCGCACGACGACATCGACGTCCTGCTGCTGCGGCGCGACCAGCACGCCGTACAGCGCGCCCTGGCCGGCTGGGAATGGTGGGCGGCCGACCCGCCCGGAACCCTGCGCCCCTGGGCACCGGGGGAGACCCTGCCCGCCGGAGTGCACGACCTGTGGTGCAGACCCGGCCCGCACGCCCCCTGGCGTATCCAGGTCATGCTCGACGAGAGCGACGGCGGTGACTGGGTGTCGCGCCGCGACCCGCGGGTGCGCGCACCGCTGGACACCCTCGGCGTGACCACCGCTGACGGCATCCCCGTCCTCGCCCCCGAGATCCAGCTGTTCTACAAGGCGCGGGAACCCCGGCCCAAGGACGAACAGGACTTCGCGGCCGCGCTCCCGCACCTCACCGCCGCACGCCGCCGCCGGCTCGCACGGGCGATCGGCACGGCGTACGGCCCGCACCCCTGGACGCGCAGGCTGCGGGCCGCGGACGCCTGACCGCTACGCGGCCCCGCCGGGCAGCGGCGCCGTGCCGCCCAGGTGGGCCGGGACCCACCAGGTGTCGTCGGGGCCCTTGGGGCGGACGGGGTAGGCGCGCTGCGCGGCCTCCAGAAGGTCCTGGACCCGGGTCCGCAGCCGCTCGGTGATCTTCTCCGTCTGCTCCGCGGGACCGGCCGCCATCGGCTCGCCGACCCGGATCGTGATGGGGACGTGGTTGCGGCGCAGATCGCGCTTGTGCCCCTTGGTCCACAGCCGCTGCGTGCCCCACAGCGCCATCGGCAGCAGCGGCACCCCGGCCTCCTGCGCCAGCCGCGCCGCACCCGACTTGAAGGACTTCAGGGTGAAGGACTCGGAAATGGTCGCCTCGGGGAAGACCCCGATGATCTCGCCCGACCGCAGCGCGCTCAGCGCGTGCTTGTACGCGTGCACCCCCTGCGCGCGGTCCACCGGGATGTGCTTCATCGCGCGCATCAGCGGCCCCGACACCTTGTGCCGGAACACCGCCTCCTTCGCCATGAACCGCACCAGCCGCTTGGCCGGCCGCGCCGCCAGACCGCAGAAGACGAAGTCGAGATAGCCGATGTGATTGCTCACCAGCACCGCGCCGCCGTCCCGTGGGATGTTCTCCGAGCCCGCGATGTCGAACTTCAGGTCCAGCGCCTTGAAAGCGGTGCGGGCGGCGGCGATCACCGGCGGATAGACGAACTCGGCCATGTCGGGAGGGCCCCTTCTCTGTTCCTGGGGAGGGTTCTCCCGGCGGAAAGCTACGCCACCGTAAGCGGCGGCTCGCGCACGATCGTGCCCGATCACGGCTGCCGGGGCCACCACGGTGACGGGTGCGGGCGGGAGATTCTCGTCACGTGTCCCACCTGCGGCGTCGTCCCGCGCGGCCGGAAACCACCGCCCGGGAATCTTTCCGGCCCCGCGCGCGCTGCACCCTGCGACGACCGGGAGCGCGGGGCACGGCGCGCCCGCGCCGCGAGGGGAGACAGAGGGTGCACGGAGACGACGGGGAACAGCGGCTGAGCGCCGCCGACATCGGCACGGAACTGGGGGAACGCGCCACCCTCGTCCAGTTCTCCACCGCCTTCTGCCAGCCCTGCCGGGCCACCCGCCGCACCCTCGCCGAAGTGGCCGGCATGGTCGGCGGCGTGGTGCACGCCGAGATCGACGCCGAGGCCAGGCTCGACCTCGTACGACGGTGGCGGATCGTGCGCACCCCCACCGTCCTGGTGCTCGACGCGGACGGCACCGTGGTCCGCCGCGCCGCGGGGCAGCCGCGCCGGGCCGACGTCATCGCCGCGCTGGGCACGGCGATCCGTGATTGATCTCCCAGACCGCCGGTGCCACTTGACGCCCCGTCCCGGGCATCGTCACTCTGACGTGATGCGGCCAGGACCCCTTCTGTACCGACGCGCGCACGTCGACCTTCTGCGGACCGCCAGCGCGCGCTGTCCCCGCGGGTGAGCAGCGACGACCCCACCGCCGCCGGAGCACCCGGCGGCCGCGACTCGTTCCGTCCACCACGGCAGAAGGACACCTCCATGACGGCCTCCTCCGACCTCGCCACGCCCTCCGCCACCGGCACCGCACTGCTGCGCTCCGTCTTCCGGCGGCACGCGGCGGGCGTCGCGGTCATCACCGCGCACGGCACCCGGCCCGCCGGTTTCACCGCCACCTCGCTGACCTCCGTCGCCGCGGAGCCCCCGCTGATCTCGTTCGGCATCGCCACCGGCTCCTCCAGCTGGCCCGTGTTCGCCGACGCCGCGCACATCGGCGTCCACATACTCGGCGAGCACCAGGAGGAACTGGCCGCCACGTTCGCGCGCCGGGGCGCCGACCGCTTCGGCCCGTCCACCTCCTGGCGCTCCGGCCCGCACGGCGTGCCCCTGCTGGACGGGGTGACGGCCTGGCTGGTGTGCGAGGTCGTCACCCGCGTCCCGGCCGGTGACCACCGCGTCGTGCTCGCCCGTCCCGTCGCCGGGGACCCCGCCGGGCCCGGTCGTCCGCTGCTGTACCACGAGGGGCGCTTCAACGCTCTGCGGGACTGACGCGTTCCCTTCCCGCCGCTTCGCGGCCCGGATCAAGGTCGTTGGCAAGGTCACATTTCAGCGACCTTGATTCCGGGAACGACACCGTCTGTACTGGTGAGTAATATCGGGGTCGGCGCGAGGTCGCGCAACCGGCCCGGTGCCGCCCCACGGGCGCCTATGCTGCCAGCACAAGGCAGTACGGAAGAGACGAAGCAGGTAGGAGAGCCGGCGTGAGCCTGAGGATCGTTGTCTGTGTGAAGTACGTGCCCGACGCCACCGGCGACCGGCACTTCGCCGAGGACCTGACCGTCGACCGTGACGACGTGGACGGCCTGCTCTCGGAGCTCGACGAGTACGCGGTCGAGCAGGCCCTGCAGATCAAGGAAGCGGCCGGCGACGCGGAGATCACGGTCCTCACCGTCGGCCCCGAGGACGCGAACGACGCCCTGCGCAAGGCACTGTCCATGGGCGCGGACAAGGGCGTGCACGTCGAGGACGACGACCTGCACGGCACCGACGCGCTGGGCACCTCGCTGGTGCTCGCCAAGGCGATCGAGAAGACCGGCTACGACCTCGTCGTCTGCGGCATGGCGTCCACCGACGGCGCGATGGGCGTCCTGCCGGCCCTGCTCGCCGAGCGGCTGAACGTCCCCCAGGTGACCCAGCTCTCCGAGGTCTCCGTCGCCGACGGCAAGGTCACCGGCCGCCGTGACGGCGACACCGCGAGCGAGCGGCTGGAGGCCGCGCTGCCCGCCGTCGTCTCCGTCACCGACCAGTCCGGCGAGGCCCGTTACCCCTCCTTCAAGGGCATCATGGCGGCCAAGAAGAAGCCGGTGGAGTCCCTGGACCTGGACGACCTGGACATCGACGCGGACGAGGTCGGCCTCGACGGCGCGTGGACCGCGGTGGAGGACGCGACCGAGCGTCCGGCCCGCACGGCCGGCACGGTCGTGACGGACGAGGGAGAGGGCGCCAAGCAGCTCGCCGAGTTCCTCGCGGGCCAGAAGTTCATCTGACGCGGCCGCGCGGGCCGGGGGAGAGCCCCGGCCGGCCGCCCCTCAACCGCCCCACTTTTCCCGCAGGAGAGCGATCCCCATGGCTGAAGTCCTTGTCTACGTCGACCACGTGGACGGCGCCGTCCGCAAGCCCACCCTCGAACTGCTCACCCTCGCCCGCCGGATCGGCGACCCGGTGGCCGTGCACCTCGGTGCCGGCGCCGACACCGCCGCCCCGGTCCTCGCCGAGCACGGCGCGGTCAAGGTCCTGACCGCCGACGCCCCCGAGTTCGCCGAGTACCTGGTCGCCCCCAAGGTCGACGCGCTCCAGGCCGCCCACGAGGCCGTCTCCCCGGTCGCCGTGCTGCTGCCGTCCTCCGCCGAGGGCAAGGAGATCGGTGCCCGCCTCGCCGTGCGCATCGGCTCCGGCATCATCACCGACGCCGTCGACCTGGAGGCCGGCGACGAGGGCCCGGTGGCGACGCAGTCCGTCTTCGCGGCCTCGTACACCACCCGCTCCCGCGTCACCACCGGCACGCCGGTCATCACCGTCAAGCCCAACTCCGCCGCCCCGGAGGCCGCTCCGGCCGCCGGTACGGTCGAGCAGCTCGCGGTGACCGTCGCGGACTCCTCCAAGGGCACCCGGATCGTCTCGCGCACCCCGCGCGAGTCGACCGGCCGCCCGGAGCTGACCGAGGCCGCGATCGTGGTCTCCGGCGGCCGCGGCGTCAACGGCGCCGAGAACTTCCCGGTCATCGAGGCGCTGGCGGACTCGCTCGGCGCCGCCGTCGGCGCCTCGCGCGCCGCGGTGGACGCCGGCTGGTACCCGCACACCAACCAGGTCGGCCAGACCGGCAAGTCGGTCTCGCCGCAGCTGTACATCGCGGCGGGCATCTCCGGCGCGATCCAGCACCGCGCGGGCATGCAGACCTCGAAGACCATCGTCGCCATCAACAAGGACGCCGAGGCCCCGATCTTCGAGCTCGTCGACTACGGCGTGGTCGGCGACCTCTTCAATGTCGTCCCGGCGCTCACCGAGGAGATCAAGGCCCGCAAGGGCTGAGAACCCCCGCAAGGCTGACGAGGCCCCGCACACGGCTTGTGTGCGGGGCCTCGCGCGTACGGCCTGCTCAGTAGCCCGTCGTGCCGTCGATCCGCTCGCGCAGCAGGTCGGCGTGGCCGTTGTGCCGCGCGTACTCCTCGATCATGTGGACGTACGCCCAGCGCAGGTTGAGGTTCCGGTCCGGGGAGGGAGAGAAGGGCTCGTCCAGGCCGTGGCCGGCCACCGCCGCGTCGCAGGCCGCGGTCTCGGCGCGGAACGCCGCCAGCGCGGCCTCGGCCGTCTTGGGCGCCGCGTCGTCGAAGTCACCGTCGATGTTGTCGTCGGTGATGTAGAGCGAAGGAATCTCCTCACGGGCGAACCGCTGCCGGAACCAGGCGCGTTCGACATCGGTCATGTGCCGTACGAGTCCGAGCAGGGTCAGTCCGGAGGGCGGCGCGCTCGCGTGGGCGAGCTGGTCGGCGGTGAGCCCGGCGCATTTGCGGAGCAGCGTCGCGCGGTGCCAGTCGAGCCAGCCCTGCAGCATCTCCCGTTCGCCCGCGGCCTGCGGCGGGGCCGGGCGCTCGGTGTCGGGTGCGATCCATGTCATGAGGGGAGTCTGACGGCCGGGGCGGTGCGGCGCCACGTGGTTTTCGTGTGCCGGGCCGGGCGACGCGAGGGCGGGGGAGGGGTGTTGACCTTGGTGCGGCACCCCGTTAGCTTCGCCATACGAACTGCTGGTTCCGCTGGACGGAAGTGCGGGACGTCATCACCGGGAGGGTGCCGCATGGGCAAGCAGGAGACCGTGGCGACGAGCCTCGCGCACACCGTACGCGAGGAGATCGGGGCCGCTCTCGCCGCCGTCGACGCCGACCTGGCGCGCCGTTACCCGGGCGACGCCGGCACCCGCCAGCCCGTCCACACCGTCTACGTCCCCGCCGACAGCTTCGGCGCGGACACCGTCCGCTCCTGGGGCGAGGGGGCCCTCGCCGCCCTCGACGCCCACGCCCCCGACGCCGCCGCGCTCGCCGCGGTCCTCGGTCTCCCGGACGACCTGGCCGGCCCCGTCCACGACCGGGTGCGCGCCAAACTGGAACGGGAGCCCGTCGAGGACCTGCGCATCGACTTCGAGGACGGCTACGGGGTGCGCCCGGACGCCGAGGAGGACGAGGCCGCCGCCCGCGCCGCCGCTCTGGTCGCCGCCGCCCACCGCGACGGCTCGGCCGCTCCGTTCACCGGCATCCGGACGAAAGGCATGGAGGCCGCCGTCCGCGACCGCGGCATCCGCACCCTCGACATCTTCCTCACCGGACTCCTCGACGCCGGCGACCTGCCCGGCGGGCTCGTCCTCACCCTCCCCAAGGTGACCTACGCCGAGCAGGTCACCGCCATGGTCCGGGTCCTGGAGGCGTTCGAGAGGGCACGCGGACTGGAGCACGGGCGGCTCGGCTTCGAGATCCAGATCGAGACCACCCAGGCGATCCTCGGCGCCGACGGCCGGGCCACCGTCGCCCGCATGATCGAGGCCGCCGAGGGACGCGCCACCTCCCTCCACTACGGCACCTTCGACTACAGCGCCGCCTGCGGCGTCGGCGCCGCCCACCAGTCCCCCGACCACCCGGTGGCCGACCACGCCAAGGCCGTGATGCAGGTCGCCGCGGCCGGTACCGGCGTCCGCCTGTCGGACGGCTCCACCAACGTCCTGCCGGTCGGCCCGGCGTCCCGGGTGCACGACGCCTGGCGGCTGCACCACTCCCTGGTGCGCCGCTCCCTCGCCCGCGCCTACTACCAGGGCTGGGACATGCACCCGGCGCATCTGCCCACCCGCTATGCCGCCGTCTACGCCTTCTACCGCGAGGGCCTGGAGTCCGCGGCCGCCCGCCTCGCGGCCTACGTCGAACGCGCCGGCGGCGACGTCCTGGACGAGCCCGCCACCGCCCGCGCCCTCAGCGGTCATCTGCTGCGCGGACTGGACTGCGGCGCCGTCGACCCCGCCGAGACCGCCCGCCTGACGG
>NZ_JCANQV010000258.1:0-8519 GCF_059553635.1 Candidatus Streptomyces philanthi | reverse complement strand
GGCAGCGGCGTAGCCTTCCCTGGGCTCGCGGAACGGGCCGCGGCCGGCTCCCCCTCGCCCACCGCGACCGCGTCCGCGAACGCGCTCTGAACGACCGGCCGCCCCCGTTCCAGGAAGAAGGACGCTCCACCATGCCGACGGCCCCCATCGACCCTCCGCGGCGTCTGCGCGACGCGCTCAGCGGTGATCCGGAGAGTCCCGCGGGGGTCTGGCTGGCGGATCTGCCCCGGGCCGTGACGCGGCGGCTGGACGCCTGGGAGCTGACTCTGGAGCGGGTCGTCGTCCCCGGTGGGCGCTCCAGCCTCGTCGCCCTCGTCCGTCAGCAGGACGGCACCCCCGCCGCACTGAAGTTCCCGGCCCCCTCACGGCCCGCGGGCGGTGAGGCCGCCGCTCTGGCGGTGTGGGACGGCTGGGGCGCGGTGCGGCTGCTGCGCGCCGACGAGGAGAGCGGGGCGCTGCTGCTGGAGCGGTTGCAGCCGTCGGTGTCGCTGCGTTCCCTGCCGGAGGCGAAGGCGCTGCTGGAGGCGGCGGGGACGGTGCGCCGGCTGTGGGTACCGCCGGCCGGTGATCATCCGTTCGGGACGGTGTCCTCGCTGACGGAGGAGAGCGCCACGGCGCTGCGGGCCGCGGGGGCGCGTGTCGCGTCCGCGGGCCCGCTGGTCGACGAGGCGCTGGAGGTGCGCCGGGAGCTGACGGCGGGCGGCGGGGAGGAGTTCCTGCTGCACGGGGCGTTCCGGCAGGGGAAGGTGCTGGCCGGGCAGCGGGTGCCGTGGCTGGCCGTGGGCCCGTCGCCGGTGGTCGGCGAGCGGGCGTACGACCTGGCGTCGCTGGTGCTGGACCGGTTCGAGGACCTGATGACCGGTTCCGGCGCGGCGGCCGCGGCGCGGCGCCGGGTGGCGCGGCTCGCGGACTCGCTGGAGGTGGACCGGGACCGGCTGCGCGGGTGGACGGTGTTCCGCGCGGTGGACGCCGGTGCGCGGGAGGCGGCGTTCGGTGACCGGCAGCGCGGTGAGCTGCTGCTGGAGTTCGCGGCCTGGCTCTGAGCGGCCCCGGAAAGCGGCGGGCCGGCCGGGGCGGGTGCCCCGGCCGGCCCGGACGCCGATGGCGCCGTGGTGTCACGCGCCGAGGCGTGCCACGGCCTCCTCGACCGTCAGCTCCTCGCGCTCGCCGGTGCGGCGGTCCTTGACCTCGACGACGCCCTCGCCGGCCCGCCGGCCCGCGACGACGATGGTCGGCACGCCGATCAGTTCCGCGTCGGTGAACTTCACGCCGGGCGAGACGCCGGCGCGGTCGTCGACGAGCACCCGCAGCCCCGCGGCGCCCAGCTTCTCGCCGATCTCCAGGGCCAGCTCGGTCTGCTTGGCCTTGCCGGCCGCGACGACGTGGACGTCGGCCGGGGCGACCTCGCGCGGCCAGCACAGTCCGGACTCGTCGTGGGTCTGCTCGGCGAGCGCGGCCACGGCGCGGGAGACGCCGATGCCGTAGGAGCCCATGGTGACGCGGGCGGGCTTGCCGTTCTGGCCGAGGACGTCCAGGGAGAAGGCGTCGGCGTACTTGCGGCCGAGCTGGAAGATGTGGCCGATCTCGATGGCGCGGTCGATGCGCAGGCCGGCGCCGCAGCGGGGGCAGGGGTCGCCGGCCTCGACGACGACGACGTCGAGGTAGTCGTCGACCTCGAAGTCGCGGCCGCAGACGACGTTCTTGGCGTGCATGCCGGGCTTGTTGGCGCCGGTGATCCAGGAGGTGCCGGGGGCGACGCGGGGGTCGGCGATGTAGCGGAAGGCGGTGCCGGCCAGGCCCTGCGGGCCGACGTAGCCGCGGACGAGGTCGGGGCGGTCGGCGAAGTCCTCGGCGGTGACGAGTTCGACGGTGGCCGGGGCGAGGTGCTCGCCGAGCTTGCCGAGGTCGACCTCGCGGTCACCGGGGACGCCGACGGCGACGATCTCGCCGTCGACCTTGACCAGCAGGTTCTTCAGGGTGGCGGAGGCGGGGACGCCCAGGTGCTCGGCGAGCGTCTCGATGGTCGGGGTGTCGGGGGTGTCCAGCTCCTCGACGGGGCCGTGGTCGGCGTCCCGGGCCGGGGCGACCTTGACGGTGACGGCCTCGGTGTTGGCGGCGTAGTCGCAGGCGGGGCAGTCCACGAAGGTGTCCTCGCCGGCCGCGGCGGGGGCGAGGAACTCCTCGGAGGCGGAGCCGCCCATGGCGCCGGAGACCGCGGAGACGATGCGGTAGTCCAGGCCCAGACGCTCGAAGATCTTGGTGTACGCCTCGCGGTGCAGCGCGTACGACTCCACCAGGCCCTCGTCGGTGGTGTCGAAGCTGTACGAGTCCTTCATCTGGAACTCGCGGCCGCGCAGCACACCGGAGCGGGGGCGGGCCTCGTCGCGGTACTTGGTCTGGATCTGGTAGAGGATCACGGGCAGGTCCTTGTAGGACGTGCACTGGTCCTTGACCGTGAGGGTGAAGATCTCCTCGTGGGTGGGGCCGAGGAGGTAGTCGGCGCCCTTGCGGTCCTTGAGGCGGAAGAGGAGGTCGCCGTACTCGTCCCAGCGGCCGCTGACCTCGTAGGGCTCCTTGGGGAGCAGGGCGGGGAGCAGGACCTCCTGGCCGCCGATGGCGTCCATCTCCTCGCGGACGATGCGGGAGATGTTCTCCAGGACCTTCTTGCCCAGGGGCAGCCAGGTCCAGATGCCGGCGGAGGTGCGGCGGACGTAGCCGGCGCGCACCAGCAGCTTGTGGCTGGCGGTCTCGGCGTCGGCCGGGTCGTCACGCAGCGTCTTGATCATCAATCGGGACATGCGCTGGACCTGCGCGGCGTTGGCCATGGGAGTTTCTCCTGCGTAAGAAAGGTGACTCCCAGGAGGTTAGCCCCACCGGCGGGGAGCACGGAAATACGATTCCGGGCGGTGCGGCCGTCAGGAGCGTGGCAGCGGCAGCGGCGCGCCCATCACGGCGTAGGGGACGGGCGCGCCGGGGAAGAGGACCCGGCGGGCGAGGTCGTGGTAGCCGAGGGAGCGGTAGAGGCGGCGGGCGGGGCTCTCGGTGTCGATCGCGGAGAGGATGCTGCGGGGTTCGCCGGCGGTGTCGGTGAGGGCGGTGATCAGGGTGCGTCCGATGCCGCGCTGCTGGTGGGCGGGGTGGACATGGAGTTCGGTGATGACGAAGGAGTCGTCGAGCCAGTGGTCGTGGCCCTCGCCGCGCAGATAGGGTTCGACGACGGTGGACCACCAGTGGGCGCGGTCGTTGGGCATGCCGTAGACGAAGCCGACCAAGCGGCCTTCGGAGGTGGTGGCGCCGAGGGCGCGGGCGCCGGGGCTGCGCAGATGGCGCAGGACGATCTGCCGGCGGACGGCGATCTCGTCGTCGGTCAGTCCGAAGGCCAGGGCCTGTACGGCGAGTGCCTCGTCCACCCTGGCAGCGAGGTCGAGGGGGCCGACCGCGACGTCATTCATGCCCGGAGCGTACTAGGGACCGCCGCCGGGCCCCCGCGGGGCGGCGGTCGGCGCCGGACGGGTCCGGGGCACGGGCGTCAGAACAGCACGCTCATGAAGGCGCCGGCCTCCTGGAAGCCGACCCGGCGGTAGGCGGCGCGGGCGGCGGTGTTGAAGTCGTTGACGTAGAGGCTGACGACGGGGGCGACGTCGTCGAGGGCGTAGCGCAGGACGGCGGCCATGCCGGTCTCGGAGAGGCCGCGGCCGCGGTGGGCGGGGTCGACCCAGACGCCCTGGATCTGGCAGGCGTGGCGGGTGGCGGCGCCGATCTCGGCCTTGAAGACGACCCGGCCGTTCTCGACGCGGGCGAAGGAGCGTCCGGAGCCGACGAGCTCGGCGACGCGTGCCTGGTAGAGGAGTCCGCCGTCGCCCGCCGTCGGGGAGACGCCGACCTCCTCGGTGAACATGGCCACGCACGCGGGCATGATCAGGTCCATCTCGTTCTTGCGGATGCGCCGTACGCGGGGGTCGGGGGCGACCTCGGCGGACGGGGCGGTGGTCACCATGAGGGGCTGGTGGGCGCGGATCTCGCGGGCGGGGCCCCAGGCGGGCTCCAGGAGTGACCACAGGGCCGCGGTGGGCTCGGCGGGGCCGACGATGGAGGAGCAGCGGCGGCCCTGGCGGCGGGCGCGTTCGGCGAAGCCGCGGACGGCCTCGGGGGTGGCGCAGACGGGGACGAGGTTGGCGCCCGCGTAGCACAGGGAGCGCAGTTCACCGCCGACGTACCAGCCCCACATCTCGCCGCCGAGCCGCCAGGGGTCGAGTCCGGCGGCCTGGACCCGGGAGGCGACGAAGGCGTTGGCGACCGGCTCGCGGTCGAGGACCTCCAGGGCGGCGTCCAGCTCCCCGGGCTCCAGGACCTTGAGGGCGGTGGTCGTCAACACGTGTCGGTCAGCCTCACCGGTTCGTGCCTGGGAGGCCAGGCGGGAGCGGGGTTGCTGGAACTGTACCTCTCCCGGTGGAGGAGCGACCTGTGACGGGTGGGACGGAGGGTGCGACGGCCGGGCCCGCGCCGCCCGGGAACGCGCGGACCCCGCCACCCGGTGGGGCGGCGGGGCCGTGGTGCGGGGCCTCGGTCAGCCGGCGGTGGTGACGACGGGCTCGCCGGAGACGATGCCGTCCGCCTCCATCTGGGCGGCGATCTTCAGGGCCTCCTCGATCAGCGTCTCGACGATCTTGGACTCGGGGACGGTCTTGATGACCTCGCCCTTGACGAAGATCTGGCCCTTGCCGTTGCCGGACGCCACACCGAGGTCGGCCTCACGGGCCTCGCCCGGTCCGTTGACGACGCAGCCCATGACCGCGACGCGCAGCGGCACCTTCATGCCCTCCAGGCCCGCGGTCACCTGGTCGGCGAGCTTGTACACGTCGACCTGGGCGCGGCCGCAGGACGGGCAGGAGACGATCTCCAGACGGCGGGGCCGCAGGTTGAGGGACTCCAGGATCTGGAGGCCGACCTTGACCTCCTCGGCCGGCGGCGCCGACAGGGAGACGCGGATGGTGTCGCCGATGCCCTCGCTGAGCAGGGCGCCGAAGGCGACGGCGGACTTGATGGTGCCCTGGAAGGCCGGTCCGGCCTCGGTGACGCCGAGGTGCAGCGGGTAGTCGCAGCGGGCGGCGAGCTGGCGGTAGGCATTGACCATCACGACCGGGTCGTTGTGCTTGACCGAGATCTTGATGTCGCGGAAGCCGTGCTCCTCGAAGAGGGACGCCTCCCACAGCGCCGACTCCACCAGGGCCTCCGGGGTGGCCTTGCCGTACTTCTGGAGCAGACGCTTGTCGAGGGAGCCGGCGTTGACGCCGATGCGGATCGGGGTGCCCGCCTCGGAGGCCGCCTTGGCGATCTCCTTGACCTTGTCGTCGAACTGCTTGATGTTGCCGGGGTTCACGCGCACCGCGGCGCAGCCCGCGTCGATCGCGGCGAACACGTACTTCGGCTGGAAGTGGATGTCCGCGATCACGGGGATCTGGGACTTCTTCGCGATCACGGGGAGGGCGTCGGCGTCGTCCTGCGTCGGGCAGGCCACGCGGACGATCTGGCAGCCGGACGCGGTCAGCTCCGCGATCTGCTGGAGCGTCGCCCCGATGTCGGACGTCCGCGTCGTCGTCATCGACTGCACCGAGACCGGTGCGTCTCCGCCCACGGCGACCGGCCCGACGTGGATCTTGCGGCTGACCCGGCGGTCGGCGAGCTTGGTCGGTACGTCCGGCATTCCCAGTGCGATGGCAGTCATCTGGTGAGCAACCCCAAGGTCATGGATCAAGGGCCCGAGATCGGCGGGCTCCGGGGTCCGAGATTACGGCACAGGTGTTCCCCGAGGCACATCGCGGCTCGCGCGCACCGCGGAACGCACACGGCCGGACGCTCCGCGCGCGGGGCGGGGCGTCCGGCCGTACGGCGTCGACCTGCGGCTTCGTCTCAGCCCGTCAGCGTGACGGGATTGACGATGTCGGCGACGAGGACGAGCAGGGTGAAGCAGATGAAGACCCCGGCGACGACATAGGCGGCCGGCATCAGCTTGGCGACGTCGAACGGGCCGGGGTCGGGACGCCGGAAGACCCGGGCGAAGGCGCGCCGCAGGGACTCCCACAGGGCCCCGGCGATGTGCCCGCCGTCGAGGGGCAGCAGCGGCAGCATGTTGAACAGGAACAGCGAGAGGTTGAAGCCGGCGACCAGGTAGAGCATGGTCGCCACCCGCTGGGCCGGGGGGATGTCGAGCGAGAAGACCTCGCCGCCGACGCGGGCCGCGCCGACCACGCCCATCGGGGAGTCCGCCTTGCGCTCGCCGCCGTTGAACGCGGCGTCCCACAGGTCGGGGACCTTGCCGGGCAGGTGGACGAGGGCGCTGAAGCCCTGCTCGACCATGCTGCCCATCCGGTCGACGGACTGGCCGAAGGTCTGGCGGACGACGCCGCTGGCGGGCGTGAAGCCGAGGAAGCCCGCGGTGACGTACTCGCCGGCGACATAGCCGCCGTGGCCGTCGGTCTTGGCGACCTTGTTCTCGATGAGGTCGGCGTGCAGGGTCCTCCGCTCGCCGTGCCGCTCGACGACGAGGGTCGCGGCTCCCGTGGTGTCGCGGATCTGCGCCTGGAGGGTGTTCCAGTCGGGGACGTCGTGCCCGTTGAAGGACACGATCTTGTCGCCGGCGCGCAGGCCGGCGGCCTTGGCCGGGGAGTCCGGGGCGCCGGCGGGGCACTTGTCGGTCCGTGAGGAGGCGGAGACGACGCATTTCTCGACGGAGCCGACCATGGTCGTCTGGGTGTTGATGCCGAAGCCCATCAGCACGCTCATGAAGATCACGACCGCGAGGACGAGGTTCATGAACGGCCCGGCGAACATCACGATGACGCGCTGCCACGGCTTGCGGGTGTAGAACAGCCGCTTCTCGTCCCCGGGCTGGAGCTCCTCGAAGGCCGCCGAGCGGGCGTCCTCGATCATCCCGCGCCACGGTGAGGTGGAGCGGGCCTGGAGCTTCCCGTCGTCGCCCGGCGGGAACATGCCGATCATGCGGATGTAGCCGCCGAGGGGGACGGCCTTGACGCCGTACTCGGTCTCGCCCTTCTTCCGGGAGAAGAGCGTCGGTCCGAAGCCCACCATGTACTGCGGCACGCGGATGCCGAACATCTTGGCCGTGGAGAGATGGCCGAGCTCGTGCCAGGCGATGGAGAACAGCAGACCGACGACGAAGACGACTATGCCGAGGATGGTCATCCATGCCGTCATGCGCGAGCCTCCGAGAGGTGACGTGCCGCCGCGCGGGCGGCCAGTTCGCGGGCGCGGGCGCGCGCCCAGGTCTCCGCTTCCAAGACGGCCGCGACGGTGAGGGAGGTTCCGTTCGCGGGCGTGCCGTGTTCGGCGACCACCTCCGCGACCGTATCGACAATCCCTGTGAACGGCAGCCCGCCGTGGAGGAACGCGTCCACGCATTCCTCGTTGGCGGCGTTGAAGACGGCGGGGGCGGTGCCGCCGAGGCCGCCGACGTGGCAGGCGAGCGGGACGGAGGGGAACGCCTTCTCGTCGAGGGGGTAGAAGTCCCAGCTGCGGGCGGTGGTCCAGTCGATGCCGGGCGCGGCGTCGGGCACGCGGTGCGGCCAGCCCAGGCCGAGGGCGATCGGCATGCGCATGTCGGGCGGGCTGGCCTGGGCGAGGGTGGAGCCGTCGGTGAACTCCACCATCGAGTGGATGTAGGACTGCGGATGGACGACGACCTCGATGCGGTCGAACGGGACGTCGAAGAGCAGATGCGCCTCGATGACCTCCAGGCCCTTGTTGACCAGGGTCGCGGAGTTGATGGTGACGACCGGGCCCATGGACCAGGTGGGGTGGGCGAGCGCCTGCTCGGGGGTGACCTCCGCCAGCTCCTCGCGGGAGCGGCCCCGGAACGGGCCGCCGGAGGCGGTGACGACGAGCTTGCGGACCTCGGCGCGGTCGCCGCCGGCCAGGGCCTGGAAGAGCGCGGAGTGCTCGGAGTCGACGGGGACGATCTGGCCGGGCCGCGCGACGGCCTTGACGAGGGGGCCGCCGACGATCAGCGACTCCTTGTTGGCGAGGGCGAGCACCCGGCCGGCCCGGAGGGCGGCGAGGGTCGGCGCCAGGCCGATGGAGCCGGTGATGCCGTTGAGGACGGTGTGGCACTCGGAGGCGGCGAGTTCGGTGGCCGCGTCGGGGCCGGCCAGGATCTCCGGCAGCGGCTCGCCCGCGCCGTAACGGGCCGACAGCGCCTCGCGCAGCGCGGGCACGGCGTCCTCGCGGGCCACCGCGACGGCGGACACCCGCAGCAGGTGCGCCTGCTCGGCGAGCAGCTCCACCCGGCCGCCGGCCGCGGAGAGCGCGCTCACGCGGAAGCGGTCGGGGTTGCGCAGCACGATGTCGACGGCCTGGGTACCGATCGAGCCGGTCGAGCCGAGGATCACGACGGTCCGCGGGGTTCCCGGGTCGGCGGGGGACGGCGCGAAGCGCAGGTGCGGGTGGGCGAGGGAGTCGGTCATGGGGTCCATTGTTGCGGGTCGGTGCCGCGCCGTGGCCAC
>NZ_JCANQV010000257.1:0-8579 GCF_059553635.1 Candidatus Streptomyces philanthi | reverse complement strand
CCGCCAGGCCAGCCTGGCACCGCAGCTCAAGAACAGCCCCGTACCGCCCCCGGAGCCGGACCCGCCGGGCACGGAGGCCGACGACGAGCGGGACGCCGAGGCCGTACGCGCGAGAATGGCGGCGCTCCAGCGCGGCTGGCAGCGCGGCCGCCGCGACAACGGGGAGACCGCCGCAGGCGGCACACACGACCACGCCACCCGCGACGACAGCGCGGGCGGCAGCGCCGCCGGCGACGGCGGGGGCACCACGGCACCACCAGGAAACACACCGGGAGGGGACGGTCCATGACCGCACCGAAGGCAGCAGCCACCACCGCAACGGCCTCGTCGGGAGGGGGCGAGCTGAACTGGCTCCTCGACGAACTGGTCGACCGGGTCGGCAGCATCCGCAAGGCACTCATCCTCTCCAGCGACGGACTGGCCACCGGCGCCTCCCAGGACCTCACCCGCGAGGACGGCGAGCACCTGGCCGCGGTCGCCTCCGGCTTCCACAGCCTGGCCAAGGGCGTCGGCCGGCACTTCGACGCGGGCCGGGTGCGCCAGACCATGGTCGAGCTGGACGAGGCGTTCCTCTTCGTCAGCGCGGCGGGCGACGGCAGCTGCCTGGCCGTCCTCGCCGACGCGGACTCCGACGTCGGCCTGATCGCCTACGAGATGACCCTGCTCGTCAAGCGTGTGGGCACGCACCTGGGCACCGCCCCCAGGTCCGGGCTGACCCCTTGAGGGCGACGACGGTGACGTGATGAGCGAGCAGGACGGCCGGACCGCACCGGAGCGGGAGGCGGCCCACTGGTTCGACGACGAGGCCGGCCCCGTCGTCCGCCCCTACGCGATGACGCGCGGGCGCACCCGCACGCCCGCCGAGGGGCGCCTGGACCTGATCGCCCTGGTGATCGCCGAGAGCCGGGCGGAGGAACACGTCAACGACCAGATGCTCGCCCCCGAGCACCTGGACATCGTCGGGCTGTGCCGTGACGCGCCGCTGTCGGTCGCCGAACTGGCGGCCGAGCTCGACCTGCCCGTCGGCGTCGTCCGCGTCCTCATCGGCGATCTGCTGGACGCGGAACTCGTCCATGTCAGCCGCCCGGTACCGCCGGCCGAGCTGCCGGACGCCCAGGTGCTGCGCGAGGTGATCGACGGCCTGCGCGCCCTGTGAACCACGGCCCCGCCGCGACGCGTGCCCGTGCCGCCCCGGACTCCGGACGGGTGGCACGGGCATCCGCGTCCCGGACGCCACCCGGCGCGCGCCCGCCGCCCCGGTACGCTCCCGGTGACCCGCCGTCAGCCCGAGGAGCGCCCTCATGGCCCTGGATGCGACCGTGCCCCCCTTCGAGCGCCTGGAGATCCCGGTCGGCCCGCACGTCCACGACGCCCTCGCCGCGGGACCCGCCGACGGCGACCTCGTCCTGCTGCTGCACGGCTGGCCCGAGTTCGCCGACTGCTGGAGCGCCGTCCTGACCGGACTCGGCACGGCCGGGTACCGCGCCGTCGCCGTCGACCAGCGCGGCTACGCCCCGCGCGCCCGCCCGCCGGACACCGCCGACTACGCCGTCCCCGAACTCGTCGCGGACGCCCTCGCCTTCGCCCGCTCCCTCGGCGCCGGCCGCTTCCACCTCGTCGCGCACGACTGGGGCGGCATCGTCGCCTGGGCGCTGGCCGCCGCCCGCCCCGGACGGCTCAAGTCGCTGACCGTACTGGCCACTCCGCACCCCTCCGCGCTGCGCCGCGCCGCGGCCGGGGACACCGACCAGTACCGCCGGATGGACTACGTCCGCTTCTTCCGCCGCGAGGGGCACGCCGCCGAGACCGCGCTGCTCGCCGACGGAGCGGCCCGGCTGCGGGCCGTGTACGGCCCGGGGGTCCCCGGCGCGCTGGTGGACTCCAACGTGCGCCGGCTCTCCCGGCCGGGCGCCCTGACCGCCACCCTCAACTGGTACCGCGCCCCCGAGGACGACGTCCCGGCGCCGGTCGGCCGGATCGCCGTCCCCACCCTGTTCCTGTGGGGCAGCGAGGACGTGGCGCTGGGCCGCACCGCCGCGGAGTCGACGGGGGAGTGGATGGACGGGCCCTACCACTTCGAGGTGCTGGACGGCGCCGGGCACTGGCTGCCCGAGGAGGAGCCCCACCTCGTCCTCCCCGCCCTCCTCGACCACCTCTCCCGCCACCACTGACCACCCGCCGCGCGGACCGGCCCGTACGGAGCGTCCGAGATCGTTCCCGGCGGCCTGCCCGTACACTGCGGGCATGTCCGGCAAACGCGTCGTCCGCCTCACCCCGGACCAGCGCCGGGCCCAGCTGGTCGCCATCGGTCTGGAGATGCTCGCCGACCGCTCCTGCGACGAGCTGTCCACCGACGAGGTCGCCCGGCGCGCCGGGATCTCCCGCGGCCTGCTCTTCCACTACTTCGCGTCCAAGCGCGAGTTCCACCGCGCCGTCGTCCGCGCCGCCTGCGAGCGCTTCGCCGATGCCACCGCGCCCGACCCCGGCCTCGAACCCGCCCGGTGGCTGGGCGCGTTCGTCGCCGGTTTCGTCGACCACGTCCTGGCCAACCGGCAGACCCATCTCGCGCTGGCCCGCGGCGGCGCGGGCGGTCCCCGCGCCGTCGGCGACATCCTCGACCGGACCCGCGACATCCTCGCGGGCCGGCTCACCGCCGGGCAGCGCCGGCTGGGCGTCCCCGACACCCCGCGCGCGGCCCTCGCCGCCCGCGCGTGGCTGGCGTTCGCCGAGGAGGCCGTCCTCAGCTGGCCGGCCGACGGGACGGGCGGACGGGACGAACTGTGCGCCTTCGTCGAGACCGGCCTGACCGGACTGCTGGGCCTGCCCGGACGGCCCGCGGCCCTCGGACCGCGCTGAACGGCACCGGGCTCCCGGTCAACACGCGTAACATCACCGTGCATTTCCGGACACCGGGGACGCTCCGCCCCCGTCGGGGACGCCCTCAAGTCGGCGGCGACGGGCATACGTTGTACGGTTTTCTTCTGCAGTCGCAGGCCGTTCACCGACGTCGAGGACCAAGCGTGAGTTCCACCTGTATACACGGCAATCCGGGAGAAGAGGCCCATGGTGTCCGGGCGTGAGAGCCGTCCCGCCGCCGATCCGGTGACGCTCAAGATCCTTGTCGCGGGCGGCTTCGGCGTGGGCAAGACGACGCTGGTCGGCGCCGTCAGCGAGATCAAGCCGCTGCGCACCGAGGAACGGCTGACGGAGGCCGGGCGGCCCGTCGACGACCTCGCGGGGGTGGAGAGCAAGAGCACCACCACCGTCGCGATGGACTTCGGGCGGATCACCCTCAACGAGCAGCTGGTCCTCTACCTCTTCGGCACCCCGGGGCAGGACCGCTTCTGGTTCCTGTGGGACGAGCTGGCGCAGGGCGCGCTGGGCGCCGTGGTGCTCGCCGACACCCGCCGGCTGGCCGACTCCTTCGCCGCCATCGACTACTTCGAGCGCCGCGGCCTGCCGTTCACGGTCGCCGTCAACTGCTTCGACGGCGCCGACCGCCACTCCCCGGAGGCCGTCCGGGACGCCCTGGACCTCGACCCCGAGATCCCGGTGATGCTCTGCGACGCGCGGGAGAAGGACTCCGTCCGCGACGTCCTGATCGCCGTCGTACGGCAGGCGTGGGACTTCAGCGGACGGCAGGAGGAGACGACGGCCCCCTGACGGGGACGGGCCGCCTCACCGGACGGCGACCACCGCCGACCCGTGCCCGAACAGCCCCTGGTTGCCCGCCACCCCGGCCCGCGCGCCGGGGACCTGGCGGTCGCCCGCCCGCCCGCGCAGCTGCCGGACCAGTTCGCAGACCTGCGCCAGGGCCTGGGCGGGCACCGCCTCCCCGAAGGAGGCCAGGCCGCCGCTGGGGTTCACCGGCAGCCGCCCGCCGAGCGCCGTCGCCCCCTCCCGCAGCAGCCGGGCCCCCTCGCCCTCGGGGCACAGCCCCAGGTCCTCGTACCAGTCCAGTTCCATGGCGGTCGACAGGTCGTAGACCTCGGCGAGCGAGAGGTCCTCGGGGCCGATGCCCGCCTCCTCGTAGGCGGCGCGGACCAGCGCGGCGCGGAAGCCCGTCGCCGGCGCCGGGACCGCGGCGGCGGAGTCGGTGGCGATGTCCGGCAGGTCCAGGACGGTCCGCGGGTAGGTCGGGGTGCCGGTGGCCACCGCGCGGATGCGCACCGGGTCACCGGCGCCGTGCCGCCGCGCGAAGTCCATGGTCGCGAGGACGAGGGCCGCGGCGCCGTCCGACGTGGCGCAGATGTCCAGCAGCCGCAGCGGATCGGCCACCACCGGCGAGGCGGCGACCTGCTCCCTCGTGACGGGGGTGCGGTAGCGGGCGTACGGATTGGCCGCGCCCGCCGCCGCGTTCTTCACCTTGACCCGCGCGAAGTCCTCCGGGGTGTCGCCGTACAGCGCGGTCCTGCGGCGCGCGTACAGCCCGAAGTAGGCGGGGTTGGTGGCCCCGAGGACGCGGAACCGCAGCCAGTCCGGATCGTCCGGGCGCTCCCCGCCGGCCGGCGCGAAGAACCCCTTGGGCGCGGCGTCGGCGCCGACGACCAGCACCACCTCCGCCATCCCCGCGAGGAGTTGCGCGCGCGCCGTCTGCACGGCCTGTGCCCCGGAGGCGCAGGCCGCGTAGACGCTGGTCACCCGGGCGCCCTGCCAGCCGAGGGCGCGGGCGAACGCGGCACCGGAGACATACCCGGGGTACCCGCCACGCACGGTGTCCGCGCCGACGACACTCTGCACCGCCCGCCACTCCAGTCCGGCGTCCGCCAGCGCCTCGCGGGCCGCGTGCACCCCGTAGGCGACGAAGGGCCGCCCCTCCTTGCCCCAGGGATGCATCCCGGTGCCCAGTACGGCGATGTCGGCGGTCATGGCGTGCCGTCCCGGTCCGCACCGTTCCCCGGGCGGCGGACCGGGGCCCAGTTCCACGTCGTCCAGGCCGTCTCCTCGTCCTCGTACAGCACACCGGGCACCAGCTCCACCTCCGACCCCACCGGCAGCTCCGCCACCGTGACACCGGGGACGGCCTGACCGAGCACCACCATCCGCTCGGCGGCCAGCTCGACGGCGACCAGCGTGAACGGCCGCCACGCACCCCCCGGCGGGCCCGGATAGGGAGCGGGCGGCCGGTACCGGCTGTCGGTGCAGGACCACACCGTGCCCCGCCGCGAGAGCGGCACCTCGTCCAGGAGGGTCCCCGCACAGTCCGGATTGCGGCAGAAGACGTCCTCCCGGGGGAAGAACACCGCCCCGCACTTCCGGCAACGCGTCCCCAGCAACCGGAAACCCCCCGCCTCCTGCCCGAACCACCCCGGCACCACGGGCCCGCGTATGTGTGGCACTGCCCCTCCCGGTACGTATCTGACGGAACGTCAGGAGTGTGGCACGCGGGGGCGTGACGGGGAAGCCCGGCGCGGGAGCCTTGTGGTCGCGACCGCCGCGAACCGCGCGCGGCCCGCCCGCGTCCCTACCTGCGGGACCGGGACGCGGGAGCGACGGGGGTGTTCCCGCCCCGGTCTCGGCCGGCCCGGCCGCCGTGGAGCGACGACCGGGCCACGGGGAAGTCGAAGTACGTACCGGGGAACGTCTCCGGTGTGAAGGTGTAGTGCCACCACTCGTACGGATAGTTGACGAAGCCCGCCTTCTCCATGCCCCGCTTCAGCAGCAGCCGGTTCGCGCGCTGGGTCCCCGTCACCCGGGGGTCGAGGGTGTGGGCCAGGGTGTCGAAGCAGTCGAAGCCGGTCCCCATGTCGATCGCATTGTCCGGGAAGCGCAGCGCCTTCGGGGCGTAGCAGGGGGAGAGCGGTTCGCCGGGGACGTACGGGCGGGTCGGCGCCGCCGGGAGGCGTACCAGTGTCAGGTCGAGCGTGCTGCCGCGGCTGTGGCCCGACTTCTCGGCGATGTAGCCGTCCCGGAACAGGGCCGACTTGTCGACCCGCGGATAGAACTCGTCCTTCATCCGCTGGTCGGCGGTGTCCTCGGCCCAGGACATGAAGCCGTCGACGGCCCGCTGCGGCCGGTAGCAGTCGTACACCTTCAGGGAGAGGCCGCGGCGCAGGAACCACCGCTGCGCCCGGTGCAGCGCCCGCGCGGTGTCCCGCGTCACGACGCACAGCGGCTCGCGGTAGCCGGCGGCGGGGGTGCCCAGGAAGTCGTGCGGGGTGGCGTACCGCATCTCCTCGATCACGGTCGGGTCCACGTCGCGCAGGGCGACGAACTCCCTGGGGGCCCTGGGGTCCGTGGTGTGCGGCGGGGGAGCGGCGGCGGCCTCCGCGGGGGCGGCGGTGACGGCCAGGAGGAGGGCGGTGACGGCTGCGGTGAGGCCGCGGAGCGCGGCGGCGAGGTGCGGCATGGCCTTCGTCTACCAGCACGCGGCAGCCCCGGGGAAGCCCCCGAGGCCCCTCACATCACAGGCTCCACATGTCTCTCACTGCCCTCACCCGTCCACGGCCGTCACACCCCGCACCCGTACCGGATACCCCACCGGCCCCCCGCCCTGCCGCTCCACGACCACCCGCCCCCCGGACCACCGCACGGCGAACCGCTCCACCTCCGCACCGTCCCTCGCGTCCGGCACCACCGGACCACCCCCGCCACGCCCCGCGGCCGGCGCCCACACCTCCAGCTCCGTCCCGCCGTCCGCCCCCGCGACCGGCACCACCGCGCCCGCCCGCGCCAGCACCGGCACCCGCGACAGCGGCGCCTCGACCACCACCTGCCCCGGCCCCTCGTACGCCCGCCCGGTCGCGGTGTCGTACCACCGCCCACGCGGCAACCGCACCGACCGCCGCACCGCCCCCTCCTCCAACACCGGCGCCACCAGCAGCGCGTCCCCCAGCAGGAACGCGTCCCCGCAGTCCCGCAGCGCCCGGTCCCTCGGTGCGTGCCACCACACCGGCCGCACGTACGGCGCCCCGGACAGCCGCGCGAGGTGCGCCAGCGTCACCCAGTACGGCAGCAGCCGCTCCCGCTCCCGCAGCACCGCCCCCGCGTGCTCCAGCACCCCGGCACCGAACTCCCACGGCTCCCGGCGCCCCGCCCACGGCGCCCCGTGCGTACGGAACAACGGCAGATACGCGCCCAACTGCAACCACCGCAGATACAACTCGGGCGACGGCACCCCGGAGAACCCGCCCACGTCGGGACCGCTGTACGGCACCCCGCACAACCCCAGCCCCAGCACCAGCGACAGCGACGCCCGCAACCCCGCCCAGCCCGTCGCCACATCACCCGACCACGTTCCGCCGTACCGCTGCATCCCCGCCCAGCCCGCACGGGAGAAGAGGAAGGGCCGCTCCCCGGGCCGCAGCCGCCGCAGCGCCTCGTACCCCGCCCGCGCCATCGCCAGACCGTAGACGTTGTGCGCCTCCCGGTGGTCGCCGCCACGGCCCTCCAGGCAGTGCCGGGCCGAACGCGGCAGCGTCGGCTCGCCGAACACCGCGAGGGACGCCGGCTCGTTCATGTCGTGCCACACCCCCGAGAAGCCCTGCGCCAGCCGCTCCTCGTACCACCCGCCCCACCACGCCCGCACCGCCGGGGCGGTGAAGTCCGGGAACACCGCCTCACCCGGCCACACCACCCCCCGCACCGGCCGCCCCCGCGCGTCCCGCACGAACGCGTCCGCCGCCGCACCGCTCTCGTACACCGCACCGCCCGGCTCCGCCTTCACCCCGGGATCGACGATCGACACCAGCCGCACCCCCTCCTTCCGCAACTCCCGCGCCAGACCCGGAAGATCCGGATAGCGCCCCCGGTCCACGGTGAACACCCGGTGCCCGTCGTAGTGGTCGATGTCCAGATGCACCGCCGACAGCGGCAGCCCCCGCTCCCGGTAGCCCGCCACCACCCGGCGCACCTCCTCCTGCCCGCCGAACCCCCACCGCGCGTGCTGGTACCCCAGCGCCCAGGCGGGCGGCGGCACCGGGGCCCCGGTCAGCGCCGCCCAGGAGTGCAGCACCCGCGCCGGAGTCCCCGTCAGCACCCAGTAACGCAGCGGCCCCCCGTCCATCCGCACCTCGCACGCGCCCCACCGGTCGTGCCCCGACCCGGCGCCCTCCCGGCCCTCCCGCAACGTCACCCAGCCGTCCCAGGAGTTGTCGTGGAACACCAGATGCGTCCCGGCGTCCGCCACCACCAGCTGCACCGGCATCGTCACCGACAACGGATCGTCCCCGGGACCGAACGCCCCGCCCGGATCGGTGTTCCACAAGCGGTACGACCCGTCACGCAGCCGCGGCCCCCCGGACCGCCCGCCCAGCCCGAAGAACCGCGCGTCGGACGCCACCTGTGACCGCTGCACCCAGCGCGACGCCGCCGGCCCGTCCTCCCCGGCCCGGTCCCACCACCGCGGCGGCAGCTCCCGCCGCAGCACCAGACCGCCCGGTGTCCGCACCTCCACCGCCCCGTACCGGGAGACCACCACCGTCACCCGCTCCGAGACGATCCGCCAGCCGCCCCCCGTGTCCGGCTCCAGCACCGCCCGCGCGTCCGGCCCCGGACCCGCACCGGCCAGCGCGTACGACGGTTCCGGCGACGCGTCGTCCCAGCCGCAGAACACCGCGCCGCCCGCCGCCACCCGCACC
>NZ_JCANQV010000256.1:0-8595 GCF_059553635.1 Candidatus Streptomyces philanthi | reverse complement strand
GGCGCCGTGGGCTATCTGCTCCGCGGCGGGCTCAGTCTCTACGGCAGACGGACCGGTCTGGCCGCCAACCACGTCCGGGCCGTCGAGCTGGTGACGGCGGACGGCGCGCCGCGGCGCGTGGACGGCGCGGAGGACCCGGAGCTGTTCTGGGCCGTGCGCGGCGGCGGTGGGGGCTTCGGGGTGGTGACGGCCGTCGAGGTCGCCCTCTTCCCGGCCACGAGGGTCATCACCGGCGCGGCGTTCTGGCCCGCCGTCCACGCGGAACGGCTGCTCTCCCTGTGGCGCCGGTGGACCCTTGACGCCCCGTGGGACGTCACCACCTCGGTCCGCGTCATGAACCTGCCGCCGCTGCCCGACGTCCCGCCCGCCCTGGCCGCCGGCCCGGTCCTGTGCGTGGACGGCGCGGTGACCGTCCCGCCGGACGGCGACCCGCGCACCGCGCACCGCCACACCGACGACCTCCTGGGACCGCTGCGCGCGGTCGCCGCGCCGCTGCTCGACACCTGGCAGGAGACCACGCCGCGGGCGGTGCTGACGGCCCATATGGACCCGTCGGACCCGGTCCCGGTCATCGGCGACCACATGCTGCTCAGCGACCTCGGCGAGGAGGGCCTTCGCCGCTTCCTCTCGGTCACCGGGCCGGGCTCCGGCTCCCCCCTGATCGTCGCCGGCCTGCGCCAGCTCGGCGGCGCCTACGCCCTCCCCCACCCCGACGGCGGCGCCCTCGACCACCTCGACGCCCCCTACTCCTACGCGGGCTCCGCCGCCCCCTTCGGCGACACCACCGAGGAGGCCGTACGCCGCCACTGCGCGGTGGTCCGCTCCGCGCTGGCGCCCTGGGACACGGGACGCACCGTCCCCTCGTTCGTGGAGAGCTGGACCCAGCCGCAGGGGCATCTCGACGAGGAGCGGGTCCGCGTCCTCGACCGCGTCCGGGCCCGGGTCGACCCGCACGGCCTGTTCGCCGGGGACATCGCGCCGGGTTGCTCGTCCGCCGGCTGACACGCGCTCGGGGACGGCCCCGCCGCCACCCGTTGCTCCGGCGGGCGCCTCGCGTCGCTACGGGGCGGTCCGGGGTCGTTCTCCGGGGGCGGCGCGCGCCGAGGGGCGGACCACCCGGTGGTCCGCCCCTCGGCGGGAGGTTTACCAACGCCCGCCCCCTCAGTCCCCCGCGACCTCCGGCAGGACCTTCTCCGCGACGAGTTCCGTGCGGCGTACCGGGTCCGGTCCGGAGATGATGCCGATCGCCGTGCGGATGCCCTGGCCGGCGAGGCGCCGGAGCGTCTCGACGAGCGCACCGGCCTTCTCGCCCTTGTCGCCGACGTCGAAGGGGAGGATGCAGGTCTTCTCGATCGCGTCGTAGTCGCGGCCCTCGTCGGCACAGTGGCGGCGGAGGGCGTCGAGCCTGTCGGGCAGGTCGGGGCCGGGGTAGAGGTTGCAGGCGTCGCCGTAGCGGGCGACCAGCCGGAGGGTCCTGCGGACGCCCCCGCCGCCGATCAGGATCGGGGGGTGCGGCCGCGACAGGCTCTGCGGCACGTTCAGGGGGCGCGGCAGGCGGTAGTGGTCGCCGTCGACGGGGTCCGGGTCACCGTGCCACAGGGCCAGGCAGATCCGCAGGGTCTCTTCGAGCAGGGCGAAGCGGGTGGCCGTCGGGGGGAAGGGCATGCCCATCCCCACCGCCTCCTCCTCGTACCATCCGGCGCCGATGCCCAGCATCGCCCGGCCGCCGGAGAGGACGTCGAGGGTGGTGACGGTCTTGGCCAGCAGGGCGGGGTGGCGGAAGTGCACTCCGGCGACGACGGGGGCGAGCCGGATGCGGCGGGTGTGGGCGGCGAGGGTGGCGAGGGTGGTGAAGCACTCCAGATAGGGCTGGTCCTCGCCGCCCGCGTGCGGGCCCTGCCACAGGTGGTCGCCGACCCCGATCAGCGAGAACCCCGCCTCGTCGGCGGTGCGCGCGATCCCGGCGACGGTGTCGGCCATCCGGGCCGGCCCCCCGTCCCAGGCGAACTCTCCCAGTTCCAGGCCAATCTCCACGCCGTACCTCCCCTTCGATCGATGCGCTCCGGCGGGTAGGGGTTCATGCTCACACCGGTGCCCTTACGGCGCTTCTTCGAGGTTGCGCCACCGGCCCCGGGGCGCGGCCGTCGGCAGCGCAACCTTGAAGATGCGGTACGCGCCGGTGGTGACGACGCTGGGCCTGGCCCCGCGCACGACCGACGTAAGGAGATGCCGTGTCCCCGACGGACGGTTGGGATCTGCTCCTGCCGCGCGACGACCTCACCGCGAGCGAGGTCCGCCCGGCCCCGCACCCGCCCCTGCGCCCCGGCGAGGTGCGGCTGGCCGTCGAGAAGTTCGCCCTGACCACGAACAACGCGACCTATGCGCGGCTGGGCGACTCCACCATGCCGTTCCTCGACGCCTTTCCCGGCCCGGCCGGTTACGCCCGGCTGCCGGTGTGGGGCGTCGCCCGGGTGACCGGTTCGGCGCACCCGGACATCGCCGAGGGCGCCCGCTGCTTCGGCTATCTGCCCCTGTCGACCCACCATGTCGTGGCGGCCGGGCCGGCGACGGGCGGCTTCACGGACACGGCTCCGCAGCGCGCGTTCCTCCACCCCTGGTACCGCACGTACCGGTACGTGGACGGGCCCGAAGGGCTCGACGACCGCCGCACCGTGCTGCGCCCGCTCTTCCCCGCGGCCTTCCATCTCGCCGCGTTCCTCGGCGGCCTCGCCGAAGCGCCGGGCCGCGAGGGGCCGCTGCCGGTGGTGGTGACCAGCGCCTCCAGCAAGACCGCGATCGCCCTCGCCCATCTGCTGGCGGAGCGCCCGTCGGTCACGGTGACCGGTCTGACCGCGTCCGGCCACACCGCGTTCGTCCGGGGCCTCGGGTGCTACGACACGGTCGCGGCGTACGGGGCGTTGGAGTCGCTGCCGCGCACGCCGGGCACGGTGTTCGCCGATTTCACCGGCCGGGCCGACCGGCTCTCGGCCGTCCACCGGCACTTCTCCGGCGTCCTCGCGCACACGGCGCTCGTCGGCTACACCCATCCGGGGGCCGCGATCCAGCCGCCGCCGCTGCCCCCGCCGGTGCCGCGGATCTTCTTCACGCCCGCGGTCGAGGCCAAGGCCGTCGCCGAGGAGGGGGCCAAGGCCCACGAGGCGCGCTACGGGCCCGCCGAGGAACGGTTCGCCGCGTCCACCCGGCGCTGGCTCACCGTGCGGCGCGGGGCGGGGCCGGACGCCGTCACCGCCGTCTTCCGGCGGCTCCTCGCCGGGGAGCAGCCCCCCGAGGTGTGCGACGTCCTCCGGCCGTGACGTACGGACGGGGCCCCGCGGGTCCCGTCGGACAGGGAGGAGCACACGTGACGCAGACCCCGGACCGTACCGCCGTCCCCGCGCCCCGGCACGGGCGCTACCGCGACGGTCCGCCGCGCCGGTGGTGGCGGCGGCCCTGGATGGTCCCGCTGGCGCTGGTGGTGGCGGGCTATCTCGTCTACCAGTTGTCGCCGTACGCGCGGTTGGACGAGCACGCGGCGCCGCTGCCGCCGCACGAGGGTTTCCCGCTCTACTGGCCGCTGCTGCTGGCGCACATGGGCTTCGCGACGGTGTCGATGCTCACCGTGTGCCTCCAGGTGTGGCCGTGGTTGCGGCGTCACCGGCCCGCCGTGCACCGGATCAGCGGCCGGGTGTACGTCCTGGCGGCGCTGCCGGCCGCGGTGCTCGGGCTGGTGATCGTGCCGTTCGCGCCGCCCGTCGGCCGGATCGGCGTCACCATGGCGACGCTGACCTGGCTGGTCACCACGGTCATCGGTGTCGTGCGGGCGCGCCAGCGGCGGTTCGTGGAGCACCGGCGCTTCATGCTCTACAGCTTCGCGCTGGTGATGAACAACGTCTGGGGGGTGACCATCACCGCCGTGGGACTGCGCCTGCCCGAGCCGGTGGACCCCGACTATCTGATCGAGGCGGCCCGTTGGGTGGGGTGGGTCGTCAATCTGATGCTGGTGCAGTGGTGGCTCTACCGGACGGACCGGCGCGGGCGCGTCCGCCGCGCGCCGGTGGCGGAGCGCACGGCGGAAGAAGACGGGCGTGATCGCCGCGCGGCAGCCTGGTGACGGCCGTACGGCCACCGGAGAAGGGCGGGCGCGGCGCGGCCGGGCCGCCCGGGAGGGATGCACATGACCGAGGTGTCACAGCCGTCCGCCGTCCCGGAGGGGTTCGGGCCGCACGCCATCGCCCGGTCCGACCGGCGCTATCCGAGTCTGGTGCGCGGCAGCAACCACCGCTTCGTCGGCAGACCGGACTACGTCCGGGTGGTGACGTCCACGGAGCAGGCCGTCGAGGCGGTGGGCGCGGCGGTGGCCGCGGGCCGGCGCATCGCGGTGCGCAGCGGCGGGCACTGCTTCGAGGGGTTCGCGGCCGCCCCCGAGGGCGGTGTCCAACTGGACATGTCGGAGATGAAGCAGGTCCACTTCGACGCCGCCCGGCGCGCGTTCTGCGTGGAGGCGGGCGCGACCCTGGGGCATCTGTACCGCACGCTGTTCAAGGGCTGGGGTGTGACCGTGCCGGCCGGCGAGTGCACGGAGGTCGGGGTGGGCGGGCACTTCGCGGGCGGCGGGTACGGGCCGCTGTCCCGCAGCCTCGGCGCGATCGTCGACTACCTGTACGCGGTGGAGGTCGTGGTCGTCGGCCGGGACGGCACGGCCCGCGCCGTGGTGGGGAGCCGGGAGCCGGACGATCCGCACCACGACCTGTGGTGGGCCCACACCGGCGGGGGCGGCGGCAACTTCGGGGTGGTGACGCGCTACTGGCTGCGGTCCCCGGGCGCCGAATCCGACGACCCGGCCGCGCTGCTGCCCCCGGCGCCGCGCTCCTGGCGCAACGGGATGTGCGCCTGGAGCTGGGACGCGATGACCGAGGAGGACTTCACCCGCATCCTGGCCAACACGGGCGCGTGGTTCGAGCGGAACAGCGGCGCCGACTCGCCGTACGCGAAGATGATGGCGTTCTTCCTCGGCTCGCACCGGTCGGGGTACGGGGTGGCGGTCGGCGCGATGATCGACGACGAGGTGCCGGGCGCCGAGGACCTGGTGAACTCCTACTTCGACGCGGTCTGCGAGGGGGTGTCGGCCCCGCCGGCACGCCATCAGGTCGTCTGGCCCTGGCTGTACTTCTCCGCGTACCCGAACTGGGGCGACCAGGGCACCCGCGACGTCCGCCGCATCAAGATCAAGGCGGCGTATCTGCGCCGGGGCTACTCACCCGAGCAGATCGCCACGATCTACCGCCATCTCGACGGTGGCCCGCCCAGCCCCGCCCAGCTGATCCTCATCGGCTACGGCGGGCAGGTGAACACCGTGGCGCCGGAGGCGACGGCGACGGCGCAGCGCGACTCCATCCTCAAGGCGGCCTTCCTGTCGGTGTGGGGGGACGAGGCCGAGGACGAGACGCACATCGGGCGGCTGCGGGAGTTCTACCGCGACGTCTACGCGGACACCGGGGGCGTGCCGGTGCCGAACGAGCGCAACGACGGCTCGTACATCAACTATCCCGACGTGGACCTCGCCGACCCGGCGTGGAACACCTCGGGGGTGCCCTGGCACACGCTGTACTACAAGGACAACTACCCGCGTCTCCAGCGGGTGAAGAAGCGTTACGACCCGCGGAACGTGTTCCGGCACGGCCTGTCCGTGGAGCCCGCCGGCTGAGTCCGGGCGGGCCCGCGCGCCGCCGGCCTCGCGTGACGGCGAGGTGAGCAATCTGGGAGAAGTCACGGGCCTCTCCCGGTGCCAAGATCTTCCCGCGGGTGTCCGTCAAGGTCCCGGAGCCGAACGCGGCTGCCGGAAGCCGCACTTCGACCGCTCTACGGATTGGGGACGTGGTGGAGAGAAGAGGATTTCTGGCCCTCGGCGGGCTGGCGCTCGGCAGCATGGCGGGGGTGGGGCTGGCGTCCGGTCGGCAGAATCGTTCCGTCGCGCAGCCGCACCACACGTCCGCCTCCCCCGCGGCCGCGGCCGGGCGGGCGCCGCGGGCGACGCCGTTCACCGTGGAGATGCCCGTGCCGCCCGTCCTGCGGCCGGTCCGTACGGACTCCACCACGGACGTCTACGAACTGGGGCTCCAGCCGGCTGACGTCGAGATCCTGCCGGGGCTGCGGACGCCGATGCTGACGTACGGCGGCGGGTTCGTCGGCCCGACGATACGGGCCCGCACCGGACGCCAGATAAAGATCACCTACCGCAACGGGCTCGCCGAGCCCGCCAATGTCCATCTGCACGGCGGCCATGTGCCCGCGAGCAGCGACGGGCACCCCAGCGACATCATCGCGCCCGGGAAGACCCGCCTGCACCTCTACCCCAACCAGCAGCAGGGCGCGACGCTCTGGTACCACGACCACAGCCACCACGGCGAGGCCGAGCACGTCTACCGCGGTATGCACGGCTTCTATCTGATCGACGACCCCGCCGAGGACCAGCTCGGGCTGCCGAGCGGCGAGTACGACGTGCCGATCATGCTCCGGGACGCCCTGCTCGACGCGAAGGGTGCCCTGGTGTCGGGCACTCCCCCGGACGAACGCACCACCCTCCTCACGAACGGGAAGCCGCAGCCGTACTTCCGGGTCGCCGCGCGCAAGTACCGGTTCCGGCTGCTCAACAGCGCCCTGGAGCGGGTCTTCCAGCTCTCCCTGGAAGGGGCCGAGGTGACGCAGATCGCCAGCGACGGCGGGCTGCTGCCCGCGCCCGTGCCGCGCAGCGGGTTCCGGCTCAGCTCGGGCGAGCGGACGGAGATCGTGGTGGACTTCTCCCGCCACAAGGTCGGCTCCCGGCTGGTGCTCTCCGACGCCACGGGCGGCCCGGTCCTCCGCTTCGACGTCGACCGGGAGGCGCCCGACACCAGCCGGCTGCCCGACCGGCTGCGGGCGCTGCCCGCCCTGCCGCGGGCGACGGTCGAGCGCGAGGTGGTCCTCGCCTCCGACATGTCGGGCGAGATGCCGGTGGGGCTCGTCGACGGGAAGCCGTTCGACATGGACCGGGTCGATGTCACGGTCAAGCGCGGGGCCACCGAGATCTGGCGGGTCGTCAACGGCGACGGGTCGTTCGGCTTCAACCACAACTTCCACATGCATCTGGTGCAGTTCCGGGTGCTGGACCGCGACGGCGCGCCGCCGTCCCAGGACGACGCCGGCCTCAAGGACACCGTCGTCGTCCCGCCGGGCGCCTCCGTCCGGGTGCAGGCGACGTTCACCCCCTATCTGGGCCGCTACGTGTACCACTGCCATTTCCTGGAGCATTCGGCGATCGGGATGATGGCGCAGATGGAAGTCGTCGCGTAGCCCCTCCGACCACGGCGTGCACCGCCCACCCCCACCGGAGGTGATCTCGTGACAGAGAGCGTGACCGGCCCGCCCGCCCGCGGCGCCGGACGTACGGGCCTGTGGCTGATCGGCGCCCGGGGGGCGGTGGCGACCACCGCCGCCCTCGGACTCGCCGCCCTGCGCGCGGGGCTCACGGAACCGACCGGCTGCGTCACCGGACGGCCGCCGCTGTGCGACGCCCCGCTGCCGCGGTGGACCGATCTCGTCGTCGGCGGCCACGACACCGGCGTCCACCCCCTGGAGAAAACGGCGGAACGGCTCGCGGACCAGGGCACGGTGCCGCACCGCCTGCTGCCGGCCACCGCTCCCTTCCTGTCCGCCGTCGAGGCGGAGATCCGCCCGGGGCACGCGCCGGGCGACGGCGGGGAGCGCCAGTCGGAGGCGGCGGCGCGGCTGGCCGGCGACATCACGGACTTCCGTACCCGCCACGGCCTCGACCGCGTCGTGGTCGTCAATGTCTCCTCCACCGAACCGGCCCCGCCCGCGCTGCCCGAGCACCGGAGCCTGGACGCGTTGCGGGAGGGCATGGCCACGGCGGGACGCACGGTGCTCACCGCCGCCGGGACCGCCGCGTACGCCGCGTTCAGCAGCGGCTGCCCGTACGTCGAGTTCACGCCGTCGGCGAGCCTCGGCGTCCCGGCGCTGCGGGAGCTCGCGGACCTGCGGCGACTGCCCTACGCGGGGTGCGACGGCAAGACCGGCCAGACGCTGCTGCGGTCGGTGCTCGCCCCGATGTTCGCCGACCGCGCGCTGGCCGTCCGCTCCTGGGCGGGCACCAATCTGCTGGGCGGCGGGGACGGCGCGACGCTCGCCGACCCTCGGGCGGCGGCCGGGAAGCTGGCGTCCAAGTCCCGGGGCCTGGAAGCGCTGCTGGGCCACGAGGTCGCCGCGCCCCTGCACATCGACAACGTCCCGCACCTCGGGGACGTCAAGACCGCCTGGGACCATGTGGCGTTCGAGGGCTTCCTCGGTGCCCGGATGACACTGCAACTGTCGTGGACGGGGCACGACTCCGCGCTGGCCGCGCCCCTCGTCCTCGATCTCGCCCGGCTGACGGCGCTGGCGCACCGCTCCGGTGAGCGGGGGCCGCTACGGCCGCTGGCGTTCTTCTTCAAGTCGCCCGTCGGCGACGCCCCGCACCGCTTCGACGCGCAGGTACGGGAGTTGCACCGATGGGTCGCGCGGCTGGGCGGGCGGGCGTGAGGGGCGCCCTCCGCCCGGCCG
>NZ_JCANQV010000255.1:0-8595 GCF_059553635.1 Candidatus Streptomyces philanthi | reverse complement strand
GCCCGTCGGGCCCCCAGCCTCCGCCGACTGGACCAGCTCCGCCGCCGCCCGCTTCTGGACGGCCCGCCGGATGGCCACCGCGGCCCCCGCCGACGACGACCCGGACGAGCCGGACCGGCCGCCGCCCGCCGCCGGGGGAACGGACCGGAGCACCACCGGTTCCCCGGCCATGCCGACCGCCCGCCACTTCGACGGCATCCCGTCCGTCGGCGTCCTCTTCTCCCTCGACAAGGACACCCGGGCGCACTACTGCACCGCCACCGTGGTGCACAGCCCCCGGCACAACCTCATCCTCACCGCGGGCCACTGCAACCCCGGTTCGCGCGCCGCGTTCGTCCCGAAGTACCGCTCCGGCGCGGCCGCCCAGCCGTACGGGGTGTGGGCGATCACCCGGTCCTTCGCCTATCCGGAGCGTGGTTCCACCGGCCCCGCCTCCGACCTGGACTTCGCGTTCGCCACCGTCGCTCCCGACGCTCAGGGCCGCCCGATCGAAGAGGTCACCGGCGGCAACACCCTCACCGCGACACCCGGCTACACCAACAACGTCACCGTCATCGGCTACCCCACCGTCCGCAACGACCCCGAGGACCGGGCCGTACGCTGCGAGACCCGCAGCAGCAGGCTCACCGGGTACCACCAACTCACCATGCAGTGCGCCGGTTTCTACGGCGGCACCTCCGGCGGGCCCTGGCTGGCCGAGTTCGACGAGAAGGCGCAGACCGGCCTCCTCATCGGCAACATCGGCGGCCTCAACGGCGGCGGCCCCGACGGCCCGGACGCGGACAAGACCTCCTACAGCCCGTACTACGGGGCAGAGGTCTTCACCCTCTTCAGCCGTGCCATCGAGGGCTGAGGGGCACGCCCCCGGGAGAGGAGGAGACACGTCCCCAACAGCCCCCCAGCCCCCACCCCGCCTCACGTTCTTCGTCCACGGGACGCTGCGCCCCGGCCAGGCCCACTACGGCCGGTTGCCGCGCGGGAGGACGGCCGCCGAGGTGCCGGCGCGGATCGCCGGTGCCGTGCTCCACGATGGCCCCGGGTACCCCTACGCCGTCGAGGGGCCCGGAGACGAGCGGGCCCACGGCACCCTGCTGACGCTCCGCGAAGCCGAGTACGACGCGCTGCCCGCGGTGCTCGACCAGCTGGACGGCCATGCCCCCGGCGGCCGGGAGAACCTCGACGAGCGGGTGGTCACCGCCGCCGAGACCGCGGACGGCTGGACCGTACGGGCCTGGACATATCCCGCCGCCCCCCCTCGCCGCCCGGCTGCGGGCCACGCCACCCCCGTCGAGGGCGGCGACCGGCCGCGGGGGAGGGGCGATAGCCTGGGCGACTCCCGTACCGCAGCAGAACAGGTGTGACCCGCGTGTCTTCCGTCCCCTCCGCAGCCCCTGACCGTCCCGCCCCGCTCCCCAAGGCGGAGCTGCATCTGCACATCGAGGGCACCCTGGAGCCCGAGCTGGCGTTCGCCCTCGCCGCGCGCAACGGAGTGGAGCTGCCCTACGCCACCGAGGACGAGCTGCGGCGCGCGTACTCCTTCACCGACCTCCAGTCCTTCCTGGACCTCTACTACGCGCTGATGGCCGTTCTGCGCACCGAGGACGACTTCGCGGACCTCGCCGACGCCTACCTCACCCGCGCCCGCGCGCAGGGCGTCCGGCACGCCGAGATCTTCTTCGACCCGCAGGCGCACACCGCGCGCGGCGTCCCGATCGGCACCGTCATCCGCGGTCTGGCCCGCGCCCTGGACGCCGCGCCCGAAAAGCACGGCATCACCACCCGGCTGATCATGTGCTTCCTGCGCGACGAGAGCGCCGAGTCCGCCCTCGCCACCTTCGAGGCGGCCCGCCCGTACCTCGACCGGCTCACCGCCGTCGGACTGGACTCCGCGGAGGTCGGCCACCCGCCGGCGAAGTTCCGGGAGGTCTTCGCGCGCGCCCGCGAGGCCGGCCTCAAGTGCGTCGCCCACGCCGGCGAGGAGGGGCCCGCCGCCTATGTGTGGGAGGCGCTGGACCTGCTCGGCGTCGACCGGATCGACCACGGTGTGCGCTGCATGGAGGACGAGAAGCTGGTGGCCCGGCTCGCCGAGGAGCAGGTGCCGCTCACGGTGTGCCCGCTGTCCAACCTCCGGCTGAAGGTGGTCGGCGACCTCGCCGACCACCCGCTGCCCGCGATGCTCGACGCCGGCCTGCTCGTCACCCTCAACTCCGATGATCCGGCCTATTTCGGTGGTTACGCGGACGACAACTTCACCGCCGTCCGCGACGCCCTCGGACTCGACGAGGAGACCCTGCGCACCCTCGCCCGCAACTCCTTCCGCGCGTCCTTCCTGGACGGGCCGACCCGCGAGCGCTACCTCCGCGAGGTCGACGCCCACACGGCGGGCGCGTAACGGAAACGGACCCGGCCCGCCCGCGGGGTGCCCCGTACGCGTAGTGCTTGCGGCGTCCCGGGCGGGCGGGCGGTTACCGTCGCGGTATGACGGGCACACCAGCGGGCAGCGGCCGGGACGTCACGGGGCGGCGGACGGCCGGTCACGACGGCGCCACCGCGGGCGGCGTCCCCGGATACACCGCCGCCGACACCGCCCGCTGGGTCGCCGAACCCGACAAACGCCCCGGCCGGACCGCCTTCCAGCGCGACCGCGCCCGGGTGCTGCACTCGGCGGCCCTGCGCCGCCTCGCGGGCAAGACCCAGGTCGTCACCCCCGGGGCGCGCACCCCCGCCTGGAACGCCAGCCCGCGCACCCGGCTGACCCACTCCCTGGAGTGCGCCCAGGTCGGCCGGGAGCTGGGCGCGGCCCTCGGATGCGACCCGGATCTCGTCGAGACGGCCTGTCTGGCGCACGATCTCGGCCATCCCCCGTTCGGCCACAACGGTGAACAGGCGCTCAACGACGTCGCCGCGCCCTGGGGAGGCTTCGAGGGCAACGCCCAGTCACTGCGGCTGCTGGCCCGTCTGGAGCCCAAACGGTTCCTGCCCGCCGCCGACGGGACCGCGGTCAGCGTCGGCCTCAACCTCACCCGCGCCGCCCTCGACGCCGCCACCAAGTACCCCTGGCCGCGCGGCGCCCACCCCGCCGAGCCCGCCTCGCCGAAGTTCGGGGTGTACGAGGACGACCTGCCGGTGTTCGGCTGGTTCCGGCAGGGTGCGCCCGGCGTCCGGCGCAGCTTCGAGACGCAGGTCATGGACTGGTCCGACGATGTGGCGTACTCCGTCCACGACGTCGAGGACGGCCTGCACGCCGGTCATCTCGACCCCAACTGCCTGCTCGCCGACCCCGAACGCGCGGACGTCTTCGCGCTGGCCGCCGCGCGCTACGCGCCGGGCGCCGACCCCGCCGCGCTGGCCGCGGCCCTGGACCGCCTGCTGGAACAGGAGTGGTGGCCGCACGGCTACGACGGCAGCGCGCTCGCCCAGGCCCGCCTCAAGGACGCCACCAGCCAGCTGATCGGCCGCTTCTGCCTGGCCGCCGAGACCGCCACCCGCGACGCGTACGGCACCGGGCGTCTCACCCGTTACCACGCCGAACTGGTCGTCCCGGAGGACACGCGGCTGGAATGCGCCGTCCTCAAGGCCGTCGCCGACCGCTACGTCATGCAGCGGCCCGACCAGGAGGCGCTCCGCGCCGACCAGCGGATCGTGATCGCCGAGCTCGCCGAGGCACTGATCGCCCGCGCGCCCTACGGCCTCGACCCCCAGTTCCGCTCGCTGTTCGACGCGGCGGACGACGACGCCGGGCGGATGCGCGCCGTCATCGACCAGATCGCGGCCCTCACCGACGACTCCGCCCGTACGCTGCACCTCCGCCTCACCCGACCACCCGGACACCCCTACCACGGTCTCGGATGATCCCGGGGTCGACCGGCCCCTTCCCTCGCCGTGCCCGGTGCGGGAGGCTCGGACCTTGCGCACCGCAAGGGCGCGAACGGCCCGCCGACGGCAAGTGAACGACGGACGGGCACGTCACGGACCGGGAGGCACCAGCACGGACACCACGCGGGCGGCGGAACGCGGGACGTACCACCGCACGTCGGGCGGGACACGGCGGGAAACACCGGGAAACACAGCGGGGGAACCCATCAACCGGGGGGAAGGATCTGGGGCGGTCACGGACGCGCACGCGGACGGACGGCACCGGGAACGAGGAGGAAACACGTGGTCGACGCACACGAGACGTTCGTCATCGTCGGGGGTGGTCTGGCCGGGGCGAAAGCCGCCGAGACCCTCCGCTCGGAGGGCTTCACCGGCCGGGTGATCCTCATCTGCGACGAGCGCGACCACCCGTACGAACGCCCGCCGCTGTCCAAGGGGTACCTGCTCGGTAAGGAGGAGCGCGACAGCGTCTTCGTCCACGAACCCGCCTGGTACGCACGGGCCCACATCGAACTGCACCTCGGCCAGCCCGCCGTCCACCTCGACCCCGAGGCGAGGACCGTCCGCCTGGGTGACGGCACCCTCGTCGTCTACGACAAGCTGCTGCTGGCCACCGGGGCCGAACCGCGCCGTCTGGACGTCCCCGGGACCGGCCTGGCCGGCGTCCACCACCTGCGCCGCCTCGCCCACGCCGAGCGGCTGCGCGGCGTGCTCGCCTCCCTCGGCCGCGACAACGGCCACCTCGTCATCGCGGGCGCCGGCTGGATCGGCCTGGAGGTCGCCGCCGCGGCCCGCTCGTACGGCGCCGAGGTGACCGTCGTGGAGCCCGAGCCGACGCCGCTGCACGCCGTCCTCGGCCCCGAACTCGGCGGCCTCTTCGCCGACCTGCACCGCGAGCACGGCGTGCGCTTCCACTTCGGGGCCCGCCTCACCGAGATCGTCGGCCAGGACGGCGTCGTCCTCGCCGTGCGCACCGACGACGGCGAGGAGCACCCCGCCCACGACGTGCTCGCCGCCATCGGGGCCGCGCCCCGCACCGCCCTCGCCGAACAGGCCGGGCTCGCCCTCGCCGACCGGGCGGCCGGCGGCGGCATCGCCGTCGACGCCTCGCTGCGCACCTCCGACCCGCACATCTACGCCGCGGGCGACGTCGCCGCCGCCGACCACCCCCTCCTCGACACCCGGGTACGCGTCGAGCACTGGGCCAATGCCCTCAACGGCGGTCCCGCCGCCGCCCGCGCCATGCTCGGCAAGGAGATCAGCTACGACCGCGTCCCGTACTTCTTCTCCGACCAGTACGACGTCGGCATGGAGTACTCCGGCTACGCCCCGCCCGGCAGCTACGACCAGGTGGTGTGTCGCGGCGACGTCGCCAAGCGGGAGTTCATCGCGTTCTGGCTGCGCGAGGGCAGGCTGCTCGCCGGGATGAACGTCAACGTCTGGGACGTCGCCGAACCGGTCCAGCAACTGATCCGCTCCGGGCAGCCGTTGGACCAGGAGGCCCTCGCCGATCCGGAGGTACCGCTGGAGTCACTGCTCCCGTAGCGTGAGGCCATGCCCTCCCGCCCCGGCAGCCACACGGACCCCGCCGATCCCGCCGCGGTCGTCACCCTCGACGCCGTCCACGACGCCGCGGCGCGGCTGGCGGGCGTCGCCCACCGCACACCGGTGCTGCACTCGCGCACCCTGGACGCGCTGGTGGGCGCCGAGGTCCACCTCAAGTGCGAGACGTTCCAGCGCACCGGGGCCTTCAAGTTCCGCGGCGCCTACCACGCCGTCTCCCGGCTGCCGGCCGCGCGGCTGCGGCGCGGCGTCGCCGCGTTCTCCTCCGGCAACCACGCCCAGGCCGTCGCGCTGGCCGCCCGCGAACTGGGCACCAGAGCCGTCGTCCTCATGCCCGAGGACGCCCCGCGCGCCAAACGGGACGCCACCGCCGGGTACGGCGCCGAGATCGTCACGTACGACCGCTACGCGGGGGACCGCACCGCCCTCGGCCGCCGCCTGGCCGAGGAGCGCGGCCTCACCCTCATCCCGCCGTACGACCACCCGGACGTCATCGCCGGCCAGGGCACCGTGGCCCTGGAGCTGATCGAGGAGACCGGGCCGCTGGACGCCCTGCTGGCCCCGATGGGCGGCGGCGGGCTGATGGCGGGCTGTGCCACCGCCGCCACCGCCCTCGTCCCCGGCATCCGCATGATCGGCGTCGAGCCGGAGGCGGGCGACGACACCCTGCGCTCCCTGGCCGCCGGCCACCCGGTGACGATCCCCGTCCCGCGCACCATCGCCGACGGCCAGGCCGTGGAGCGGCCCGGCGACCTTCCCTTCGCCGTCAACCGGCGGCTGCTCGATTCCGTCGTCCTGGTGACCGACGACGAGATCCGCGCCGCCATGCGCTTCGCCTTCGAACGGCTCAAACTCGTCACCGAACCCAGTGGCGCCTGCGCCCTGGCCGCCCTCCTCGCCGGGCGCACCGGCCCGCCGCCCGCCCGCATCGGCGTGATCGTCTCCGGCGGCAACATCGGCCTCGACCGCTTCCTGGAGGTCATGGGCGGTGCCTGAGCGGCCGCGGCCGGGACTGTCGGACCCCCGCCGTAGAATTCACGCGTGGCAGGCAGGATCAACGATGACGATGTGAAGGCGGTCAGGGACGCGGTCCCCATCGACGCCGTCGTGTCCGAGTACCTCCAGCTCCGCAACGCCGGCGGCGGCAACCTCAAGGGACTGTGCCCCTTCCACGACGAGAAGTCCCCGTCGTTCCACGTCAGCCCGTCCAAGGGGCTCTACCACTGCTTCGGCTGCCAGGAGGGCGGCGACACCGTCGACTTCATCATGAAGATCGACCACCTCTCCTTCGCCGAGACCATCGAACGCCTCGCCGCCCAGGCAGGCATCACCCTGCGCTACGAGGAGGGCGGCTACACCCCCGGCCGCCAGCAGGGCGAACGCACCCGCCTGGTCGAGGCCCACAAGGCCGCCGCCCAGTACTACACCGAGCAGCTCGACGGCCCCGAGGCGGAGATCGCCCGGAGGTTCCTCGCCGAACGCGGCTTCGACCAGGCCGCCGCCCAGCACTTCGGCGTCGGCTACAGCCCCGCCGGCTGGGACCACCTCACCCGCTTCCTGCGCGGCCGCGGCTTCACCGACAAGGAGCTGGTCCTCTCCGGCCTCTCCCAGGAGGGCCGCCGCGGCCCCATCGACCGCTTCCGGGGCCGCCTGATGTGGCCCATCCGCGACATCGCGGGCGAGGTCGTCGGCTTCGGCGCCCGCAAGCTCCGCGAGGACGACAACGGCCCCAAGTACCTCAACACCCCCGAGACCCCCCTCTACCGCAAGTCCCAGGTCCTCTACGGCATCGACCTCGCCAAGAAGGAGATCGCCAGGACCAACCGCGCCGTGGTCGTCGAGGGCTACACCGACGTCATGGCCTGCCACCTCGCCGGGGTCACCACCGCCATCGCCACCTGCGGCACCGCCTTCGGCGAGGGCCACATCAAGATCCTCCGCCGACTGCTGATGGACAACTCCGGCTCCGAGGTCGTCTTCACCTTCGACGGCGACGCCGCGGGCCAGAAGGCCGCCCTGCGCGCCTTCGAGGACGACCAGAAGTTCGCCGCCGAAACGTCCATCGCGATCTCCCCCGGCGGCATGGACCCCTGTGACCTGCGCCTCGCCGAGGGCGACCAGGCCGTCGCCGGCCTCGTCGAGTCCCGCACCCCGCTGTTCGAGTTCGCGCTGCGCCATGTCGTCTCCCGGCACAACCTCGACACCCCCGTGGGCCGCGCCGCGGCCCTCGACGAGGCCGCGCCCATCGTCGCCCACATCAAGAACAGCTCCATCCAGCACGAGACCGCCGTCCAGCTCGCCGGCCTGCTCGGCATCCTCGACACCCAGTTCGTGGTCCGCCGCGTCGGCCAGCTCGCCCGCTGGGCCCGCGAACGCGGCCGCGACGGCGGCGGCCCGGCCCAGGGCCGCAGACAGCCCTCCGGCCAGGCCCCCGCCCCCGCCGCCCAGGCCCCCGCGCCCGGCACCCGGGGCCCCGCCCTCAACCTCCGCAGCCCCGCCCACCGCGTCGAACGCGAACTCCTCAAGCTCGCCCTGCAACGCCCCGACCTCGTCTCCCCGGCCTTCGACGCCTACGGGGCCGACGAGTTCACCGCCCCGCCCTACGCCCGGGTCCGCCGCTGCATCGAGGACGCCGGCGGCGCCACGGCCGGCGCCGCCGACAACGGCTACGTCCAGCGGGTCCGCGAGGCGGCCCCCGACGACACCGTCCGCGCCATGGTCACCGAGCTGTCCGTGGAGCCGCTGCACACCCGCCGCGAACCGGACGAGGCGTACGCCGGCGTCCAGCTCGTCGCCGTCCGCCTCGCCGCCGTCAACCAACGCGTCACGGAGATCCGCGGCACCCTCCAGCGCCTCGGCCCCCGCGCCGACCCCGAGCAGCTCACCGCCGTCCAGAACGAACTCTGGGTCCTCCAGCAGTACGGCCAGTCCCTGCGCGAACGCGGCTACGCGGCGCTCTGACCCACCACGGGCCGCCCTGGGGGCGCGCACCACCACCCCCGCGCCGCCCCGGCACCCCTGCCCGCCCGCCGCGCCGGGCGCCGTATCCACCGCGTCACGGAACGGACGCAAAAAGTGTCCGCACGCCCCTCGTGGCGGACGTGTGCCGTGCCCCACACTGAGGAGCGGTGCCCGATCCCGGCGCGCCGCCCGGTC
>NZ_JCANQV010000254.1:0-8597 GCF_059553635.1 Candidatus Streptomyces philanthi | reverse complement strand
CGGTGCCGCGGCATGCCGCCGCGCCGGCGGGGCCGCCCGCGAAGGTGGTGATCCCGGTGGTGATCGTCGCCCTGCTGTGCATCGTCTTCGGGATCTGGGCGCTGACGCAGTCCTGACAC
This sequence comes from Candidatus Streptomyces philanthi, assembly GCF_059553635.1. NCBI lineage: Bacteria > Bacillati > Actinomycetota > Actinomycetes > Kitasatosporales > Streptomycetaceae > Streptomyces > Candidatus Streptomyces philanthi. The sequence continues at coordinate 8,478 of NZ_JCANQV010000254.1, read as the reverse complement.
CCTCGTTCGGGGGCCAGGGGGTCCTTCGAACGGGCTAACCGTGCGGGGGCGGGCCGAAGCCCGTCGGCTGCCCCTGCGGGGCGGACGGTGCCGCCGGGGCGGCGTTGCGACGGCGGGACAGCATCGTCCAGCCGGCCAGGCCCGCGAGCAGGGCCGTGCCCGTGCCGATACCGGCGTACCCCAGCGTCCGCAGCGGGCCGCCGTGCTCCGCCTCCTGGGTGGTCAGGCCCTGGGCGGCGTTCTCCCGGTCGTCCTGGGTGAGGGTGAACTCCCGGGCGGCCCGGGTGTATTCCGGCCCCGTGTGCGCGGTTCCCTGGACGTCGATCCGCAGGAGGAGATCGGTTCCGTCGGGGAAGTACCGGGCGGCGCGGGGGTGGAGGGAGACCTCCAGGTAGTACCAGCCGGCGAAGCGCATCGCACTGACGGCTTCGGTGGAGTTCAGGCGGTTGCCGTAGGAGACCGGCACGGTAAGGATCTTGGCGACGGCCGGTTTCCCGGCGTACGCGGTGAAGTTGCCGTCCTCCACCGGCCCGCGGGCCGGGTTGTAGACGTTCAGGCCGAGGGCTCCGGGGACGAACTCCGAGGAGTCCATGGAGGAGTGGGGGAGTTCCGCGCTCAGGTTGAGCCGCTGGCCCCAGTCCACCGGTACCCGGTAGAAGCGGGTCTCGCCGGGCGCGAAGTGGTCCTTCCAGACACCCTTGCCGACGGACCCGGCGTCGTTGAAGCCGGTGCCGCCCCTGGCGTGCCGCGGGGTGCCGGTGACGGGCGGTACGGGTGCGGCGGTGGGCCGGGTGACGGCGGCCGTACGCGGGGGAGCGGCGCCCTTGAGGGCGGGCTCGGTGAGGGAGCCGATCTCGATCGGCCAGGCGCCGCCTCCGGAGTCCGCGGCGCCGCTGCGGGTGATGACGAGGTAGTAGAGCCCGGCCTTCTGGCAGGTCACCCGGTCGCTGCCGATCCGGCGGGTGGCGTAGTCCGCGATCGGGTAGGCCATCCCGCTGCCCCGGAAGGTCGGTGCCGCGTTCGGGCCGCAGGTGCGGCCGTTGCTGTCCTGGACGCTGAGGACGAGCTTGTCCCGGTAGTCCTCGATCCGGGTGCCGGGTCTCGGTGCGGCGACGGCCGAGAAGTAGGCCGAGGACGTGGCGTCCAGGGAGACCGCGTAGTACTTCTGCTCCCCGCGCTCAAGGGTGTCGGTGTGCAGTCCGGGAGTGAGCCGGGGCGCGTCCGCCGCGCTGGCCGTGCCCGTGACCGGTGTGGCGCCGTCGGCCGCCCGGTAGACGGGCAGCTCCCCGGCCGCGGCCGGTGTCCCTGGTACGAGGGCCAGCAGGCCCAGCGCCGCCAGAACGGCCAGTGCTCGCCGTCCCGTACGCGCCACCGGCGCCGCGGGCCCTGTGTGCGTCGTGCGCACCGTCACCATGAACCACCCCTCATCGGCTCCGTGTCGCCGCCTTCCGTACCCCGCCTCCCGCGCGCCCGCGGTCGGCCGCGCCGTTTCCCGCCTGCGGGGCCTCCGGAGTCGGCCACCACCTGCGGGTCCGGGGTCCATCCTCCACTGCTGTCAGGGGAATTGTCCGCCGTGCGGGCGGATTCCCCACCTGGTGTGATCGCGGGGTGGACCGGACTCCCGTCCCGTGCTCAGGGACCGCCCCGCGCCGGTCGATGTTCCACGTGAAACATCGACGCCGGCGGGGAGTACTCACCCCGGCACCCCGAACTCCGGCAGCCGCACACACGAAGTTGAGTTGCCATCAGGCAGTAGCGGCAGAAGGAAAGTTGATCCGGACCCCGGGATCAGTGGGCAGCACCCCCACTTCATCCCCCACAGATCAACTTTGCGCTCGCAACCCGATTCTATGCAGCCGCAAAGCTACGATCACACCCCGGACGCACGAAACCCCGGCCACCATCGGGCGGCCGGGGTCCGTACGAACGTGCTGTGTGCGGTCTCACACACCAGAGCCTGCGGGCACGGAGTCGGTCGCCTCCGTCCACAGATCCTGCTCGGCGCGATCCGCCTGGATCTGGCGGTACACGAGGAGCCCGCCGACAGCGGCCAGTGCGACCAGGAGAAGCTTCTTCACCGCGCGACCTCGTCTTTCGTTGACGTAGGGGACCTATGGGGGCCGATGATACACACCGACCGATACCGATCGGTTATCAAGTACCCCGTCGGTAACGAGCAGCGCAGCCCTTACCCCCTATAACGCTTCGGCCCGGCTGGAGGTTCCCTCCGGCCGGGCCGATTGCAGTGCGGCTACCAGGACTTGAACCTGGGGCCTCTTCCTTATCAGGGAAGCGCTCTAACCGTCTGAGCTATAGCCGCTCGTTCGCTGCACCGAAAGATTAGCGCACTTCAGAGGCGTTCCCAAAATCGTGCCCCGTGGTGCCTTCCGGCGCCCGCCCGCCGGCCCTCACTCGTCCTCGGCGAGGGTCACCTCCACCCCGCCGACGAAGCCCGCCGACAGGTTGTAGATGAACGATCCGAGGGTCGCCAGCGCCGTCGCCAGCACCACGTCGATCACCGCGATGATCCCGGTGAACGTCAGCACGTGCGGCAGCGACAGGAAGGACTCCAGGTCGAAGCCGTGGCCGTCCGCCGAGCCGGTGGCGTCGCTGATCGTCTTGCCGACGGTGGAGAAGACGCCCATCGCGTCCATCACCATCCACAGCATCGCCACCGCCACCACCGTGCAGATGCCCAGTGCGATGGAGAGCAGGAAGCTGACCTTCATCACCGACCACGGATCGGTGCGCGCCACCCGCAGCCGCGCCTTACGGGTGCGGGGCGTCGTACGGGCCCCCGTGCGCGCCATGCGCACCGAGGCGGCCCCGTCCTTGCCCGCGTCCGTGGCGTACGCCTGAGGGGGCTCGTAGGGCTGTTGTGCGGACTGTGACGCCGACTGCTGCCGGGACGCCTGGTGCTGCGGGTACGGCTGACGTGTATCGGTCACGGTTCCCCCCTGGTAGGGGCCCTCTTCCCGGGGGCCCGCGGACGCGACGGAGCCACGGGCGCTGTTCTCCGTCACGGTCGCGGATCCCGACGGGGAGGGCTTGTGCTCTCCCGGTCCGCCCGCGTCAGCGCCCGTGGCTCCACTCACGACCTACTCCTTGTGCTACTCCGCCGTGGGCTGCTCGCCCTCGGCCGCCGCGGCGCCGGTCCCCTCGGTCTCAGCGGTCGCCTCGGGCCCCTCGGCCCCGTCGACCTCTTCGGCCTCACGCCCGGCCTCGGCGTTCCGTGCGATGCCGACGACGGCGTCGCGCTTGCCCAGGTTGATCAGTTGGACGCCCATCGTGTCACGGCCGGTCTCCCTGACCTCGTTGACCCGCGTGCGAATCACGCCACCACTCAAAGTGATCGCGAGGATCTCGTCGGACTCCTCGACCACCAGGGCGCCGACCAGCGAGCCGCGGTCCTCGACGATCTTGGCAGCCTTGATGCCCAGACCACCACGGCCCTGGACGCGGTACTCGTCCACCGCGGTCCGCTTGGCGTAACCGCCGTCGGTCGCGGTGAACACGAACGTCCCGGCGCGCACCACGTTCATCGAGAGCAGTTCATCGCCCTCACGGAAGCTCATGCCCTTCACACCGGACGTCGCGCGCCCCATCGGCCGCAGGGCGTCATCCGTGGCGGTGAAGCGGATCGACTGCGCCTTCCGGCTGATCAGCAGCAGGTCGTCCTCGGCGGACACCAGCTCGGCGCCGATCAGCTCGTCGTCGCTGCCGTCCTCCCGCTCACGCAGGTTGATCGCGATCACACCGCCGGACCGCGGGGAGTCGTAGTCCTTGAGCGGGGTCTTCTTCACCAGGCCGGCCTTGGTGGCGAGCACCAGGTACGGCGCGGCCTCGTAGTCGCGGACCGCCAGGATCTGGGCGATCTGCTCGTCCGGCTGGAAGGCGAGCAGGTTGGCGACGTGCTGGCCGCGGGCGTCGCGCCCCGCGTCCGGCAGCTCGTACGCCTTGGCGCGGTAGACCCGGCCCTTGTTGGTGAAGAAGAGCAGCCAGTGGTGGGTGGTGGAGACGAAGAAGTGGTCGACGATGTCGTCTTCCTTGAGCTTCGTCCCGCGCACGCCCTTGCCGCCGCGCTTCTGCGAGCGGTAGTCGTCGGTCCTGGTGCGCTTCACATAGCCGCCACGGCTGATCGTGACGACGATGTCCTCCTCGGCGATCAGGTCCTCGATGGACATGTCGCCCTCGAACGGCACCAGCTTGGAGCGCCGGTCGTCGCCGAACTTGTCGACGATCGCGGCCAGTTCCTCGCTGATGATCTGCCGCTGCTTCTCCGGGGACGCCAGGATCGCGTTGTACTCGCTGATCTTCGCCTGGAGCTCGTCGTGCTCGGCGGTGATCTTCTGGCGCTCAAGGGCGGCCAGCCGGCGCAGCTGCATCTCCAGGATCGCGTTGGCCTGGATCTCGTCGATGGTCAGCAGGCCCATCAGGCCCTCGCGTGCCACATCGACCGTCTCGCTGCGCCGGATCAGCGCGATGACCTCGTCGATCGCGTCCAGCGCCTTGAGCAGACCGCGCAGGATGTGCGCCCGCTCCTCGGCCTTGCGCAGCCGGAACCGGGTCCGGCGGACGATGACCTCGATCTGGTGCGTCACCCAGTTGCGGATGAACGCGTCCAGCGACAGCGTGCGCGGCACCCCGTCGACCAGCGCGAGCATGTTCGCGCCGAAGTTCGTCTGGAGGTCGGTGTGCTTGTAGAGGTTGTTGAGGACGACCTTGGCGACCGCGTCCCGCTTGAGGACGATCACCAGGCGCTGGCCCGTGCGCGAGCTGGTCTCGTCGCGGACGTCGGCGATGCCGCCGATCTTGCCGTCCTTCACCAGGTCGGCGATCTTCTGCGCGAGGTTGTCCGGGTTGACCTGGTACGGAAGCTCGGTGACCACCAGGCACTGGCGGTTCTGGATCTCCTCGACCTCGACCACCGCGCGCATCGTGATCGAGCCGCGGCCCGTCCGGTACGCCTCCTCGATGCCCTTGCGGCCCACGACCAGCGCGCCGGTCGGGAAGTCCGGGCCCTTGATGCGCTCGATCAGCGCGTCCAGCAGCTCCTCGTGGGACGCCTCCGGGTGCTCCAGCGCCCACTGGGCACCGGCCGCCACCTCGCGCAGGTTGTGCGGCGGGATGTTGGTGGCCATACCGACCGCGATACCGGCCGAGCCGTTGATCAGCAGGTTCGGGAAGCGGGACGGCAGGACCGTCGGCTCCTGGTTGCGGCCGTCGTAGTTGTCCTGGAAGTCGACGGTGTCCTCGTCGATGTCCCGGAGCATCTCCATCGACAGCGGCGCCATCTTGCACTCGGTGTACCGCATGGCCGCGGCCGGGTCGTTGCCCGGGGAGCCGAAGTTGCCGTTGGAGTCCACCAGCGGCATCCGCATCGACCACGGCTGCGCCAGGCGGACCAGCGCGTCGTAGATCGAGGAGTCGCCGTGCGGGTGGTAGGTACCCATGACGTCACCGACGACACGGGCGCACTTGTAGAAGCCCTTCTCGGGGCGGTATCCGCCGTCGTACATCGCGTAGAGCACACGGCGGTGCACCGGCTTGAGGCCGTCGCGGACGTCGGGCAGGGCTCGCGAGACGATGACGGACATCGCGTAGTCGAGGTAGGAGCGCTGCATCTCCGTTTCGAGCCCGACGGGCTCGACACGCAGACCCACACCTTCGATGGTGGCGGGCGCGCCCTCGGCGGTCACGCCGTCCGGGGTCACGGGGGGGTTCTCGTCGGCCATGGTGGTTCAAAGTCCTTTCGCGCTGCGGCTGTGGGGGAGGCCGACAGGGTCAGATGTCGAGGAAGCGGACGTCCTTGGCGTTGCGCTGGATGAACGAGCGGCGTGCCTCGACGTCCTCGCCCATGAGCACGGAGAACAGGTCGTCGGCGCGGGCCGCGTCGTCCAGCGAGACCTGGCCGAGGACACGGTGGTCGGCGTCCATGGTCGTCACCCGCAGCTCCTCGGCGTTCATCTCACCGAGACCCTTGAAGCGCTGGACCGAGTCGTCCTTGATCCGCTTGCCGTTCTGCTTGCCGAGCTCGATCAGCGCGTCGCGCTCGCGGTCGGAGTAGGCGTACTCGAAGTCGTCCCGGCCCCACTTGATCTTGTAGAGCGGGGGGCGGGAGAGGTAGACGTGACCGGCCTCGACCAGCGGGCGCATGAAGCGGAAGAGGAAGGTGAGGAGCAGGGTGTTGATGTGCTGGCCGTCGACATCGGCGTCCGCCATCAGAATGATCTTGTGATAGCGGAGCTTCGAGATGTCGAAGTCCTCGTGCACACCCGTGCCGAACGCCGAGATCAGCGCCTGCACCTCGTTGTTGTGCAGGATCTTGTCGACCCGGGCCTTCTCTACGTTGAGGATCTTGCCGCGGATCGGCAGGATCGCCTGGTACTGCGGGTCACGGCCGGACTTCGCCGAACCACCGGCGGAGTCACCCTCGACGATGAAGATCTCGCACTTCGTCGGGTCGTTGGACTGGCAGTCGCTCAGCTTGCCCGGCAGCGACGCCGTCTCCAGCAGCCCCTTGCGCCGCGTCAGGTCACGCGCCTTACGGGCCGCCACCCGGGCCGTCGCGGCCTGGATGCCCTTGCGGATGATGTCCGCGGCCTCGTTGGGGTTGCGGTCCAGCCAGTCCGTCAGGTGCTCGTGCACCACCTTCTGGACGAACGTCTTCGCCTCGGTGTTGCCCAGCTTCGTCTTCGTCTGGCCCTCGAACTGCGGCTCGCCCAGCTTGACGGAGATGATCGCGGTCAGACCCTCGCGGATGTCCTCACCCGTGAGGTTGTCGTCCTTCTCCCGCAGCAGCTTCTTGTCGCGCGCGTAGCGGTTGATCAGACCCGTCAGCGCGGCCCGGAAGCCCTCCTCGTGCGTACCGCCCTCATGGGTGTGGATGGTGTTCGCGAAGCTGTAGACACCCTCGCTGTACTGGGTGTTCCACTGCATCGCCAGCTCGACGGAGAGCATCCGCTCCTTGTCCTCGGCCTCGACCGAGATCACCGACGGGTGCACCAGCTCGCCCTTGCGGGAGTTCAGGTACTTCACGAAGTCGACGATGCCGCCCTCGTAGTGGTACCGGCCCGACAGCGGCCGGCCCTCCTCGTCCACATGGTCGGGACGCTCGTCCGTCAGCGCGATCGACAGGCCCTTGTTGAGGAACGCCATCTCCTGGAAGCGCCGCGACAGCGTCTCGAAGCTGTAGTCGGTCGTCTCGAAGATGTCGCCGTCGGCCCAGAACGTCACCGACGTACCGGACGCGTCCGTCGCCTCGTGCTTGGCCAGCGGCGCCGTCGGCGCGCCGAGCTTGTACTCCTGCGTCCAGCGGTGGCCGTCGCGGCGGACCTCCACCGCGACCCGCGTGGACAGCGCGTTGACGACGGAGACACCCACACCGTGCAGACCACCGGAGACCGCGTACCCGCCGCCGCCGAACTTGCCGCCCGCGTGCAGCACCGTCAGCACGACCTCGACGGCCGGCTTGTTCTCCGAGGGGACGATGTCTACGGGGATACCACGGCCGTTGTCGACGACCCGCACACCGCCGTCGGGCAGGATCGTCACGTCGATGGTGTCCGCGTGGCCGGCCAGCGCCTCGTCGACGGAGTTGTCGACGACCTCGTACACGAGGTGGTGCAGACCACGCTCGCCCGTGGAGCCGATGTACATGCCGGGGCGCTTGCGGACCGCGTCCAGGCCCTCAAGGACAGTGATCGCACTGGCGTCGTAGGACCTCTGCTCCGAGGTGTCACCCGGGACGCCGGCAGGAACCCCCTCTTCAGTAGAAGCCGTGTTGTTCTCGTTGAGGTCGCCGGAGTCGGCCACGAAGCGCCCTTTCTGGCACAGCACGAGCCATCCGCGCCTGAGGGGGGAGATCCCCGGAGGAGACAGGCCGGAGCGGCTGCGTCGTTCTGTGTTGATCGACGTCTCCCGCGAGAAGGCGGGATTGTGCACCAGTCTACCGGTAGCGCCGACACTCATGGGGGTTTGCAGGTGCCTGAGTCGTCACGTGCCGCCCTGAACTCACGTCCGCCGACTCCCCATATCCGAGACGGGGCCCCAGGACGCTCACACCGGCACTCAGCGCTTCGGGCTGTCAACCGGCCGCTACCGTGACCGGGGTCTCATCCGCCCGGCCCCGCGACCTCATCCGTAGGTGTCGCCGAAACCCCTGCTGCCCGGTGCCCGCAAGGGCCCGAAACGCGGCCCCGGACCACCCGGACCCAGCACCTTGATCAGCTTGACCGTGCCGTGGCCCAGATCCTGGTTGAGCCGCGCCACCAGCTGCGGCGCCAGCAGCCGCAGCTGCGTCGCCCACGCCGTCGAATCGCACCGCACCGTCAGCACCCGGGCGTCCTCGTCGTACCGCTGCGGCTCGCAGTGCTGCGCCACCTCCGGCCCCACCAGCTGCGGCCAGCGGCCCATCACCCCGCCGACCGCGGCCGGTGTCTCCCAGCCCCGCTCCGTGATCAACCGGTTGATCGCCGC
>NZ_JCANQV010000253.1:0-8603 GCF_059553635.1 Candidatus Streptomyces philanthi | reverse complement strand
TCACCCTTCCCGGGTACTGTTCCGGTCACCCGCAGCCACCGTCCGGCGCGCGACGCGCCGGGCCGTAGCGCGGGCCATCCGGCGTACCTACCCACGCCACGCCGCGGTCAGTCACCACAGGGGCGCTCAACCACAACACGCCCTCCAACCAGGCAAATTGCGCCTCCTTCCGATCAAAAGTTGCACACTATTCGATACTCGATCTGCCACGAACCCAGCACGGACCGTAAGTAATCGATGATTTGAGCAACTGGGTGTAGCGCTGCCTATACGAAGCGTTATTCTCCTCAGACGCAATCCGGAACCCACACGTCCCTACGACGAGTGAACGGTCCCGCACTGCACGTGATGGAAGCTCTGCCTCTGGGAGTCCCGTGTACCCACACGTCGGGGTTGACGCCTCGGGCCTGGCTACGCTGCGTACGACGCTCGTCGACCACCTGCGCAGTTTTGTCCCCACCGCGTACGCCGTCCCCGCATTCGCCTCAGCCGTCCCCGCCACCCCCGCCGGCCCCTGCTGTTCCCTGGCCGACAGCAGTGCCGCCGTGGGCAAGCCCGCCGTCGGCAAACCCGCCACGGGCCGCGGCCGCCGGACCGCCGGCACGACCACCGCCCGGCGCCCGGCCGACAGCGACAGCCGCCGCATGATGGAACTGGTCGAACGCGCCCAGGCCGGCGAGTCCGAGGCGTTCGGCCGCCTCTACGACCAGTACGCCGACACCGTCTACCGCTACATCTACTACCGCGTCGGCGGCCGGGCGACCGCCGAGGACCTCACCAGCGAGACCTTTCTGCGCGCCCTGCGCCGGATCGGCACGTTCACCTGGCAGGGCCGCGACTTCGGGGCCTGGCTGGTGACCATCGCCCGCAACCTCGTCGCCGACCACTTCAAGTCCTCACGCTTCCGCCTGGAGGTCACCACCGGGGAGATGCTCGACGCCAACGAGGTCGAGCGCAGCCCGGAGGAATCGGTCCTGGAGTCCCTGTCGAACGCCGCCCTCCTGGAGGCCGTCCGCAGGCTCAACCCCCAGCAGCAGGAATGCGTCACGCTGCGGTTCCTCCAGGGCCTGTCGGTCGCCGAGACCGCCCGCGTGATGGGCAAGAACGAGGGCGCGATCAAGACCCTCCAATACCGCGCGGTCCGCACCCTGGCCAGGCTGCTCCCCGACGACGCCCGCTGACCCCCCTCCCTCCGCTCGTTTTCCGCCCTTCTCCACACCCTCCGACGACTACCCCGCGTGACCACCCGTGTCCGGTCGGTCAGATCATCGTGAGTGCGTAACCCGTGTGCCGCGCCGCTCGTTGAGGGGGATGCAGGCTCCATGTGGACACACCAGGCCCGCCGCCCCTCACCCGTTCGGGTGGCCGCGGACCACGGAGTGCAACCATCCGGCCCGTCTGGACAGTCCAAGACCGGGCCGGGGAGTCACGCGGGAATGACGAGAGGAGGTGCCGCCGTGATCTCAAATGTCTCGGTGCACCGGCGGGCCCACGCCTTCGCCCAGGCCCTGGAGGAGCAGGACCCCACGGGCGCGGCGGCCGCAGAGCAGGCCGGCACACCGGCACACACCGCACCGGACGCACGGCTGCTGTCCGTCGCCGACGGCCTCGGGCGGCTCCCCAAACCGGAGCTGGCGGCCGAGGTCAAGACCGTCCAGCGTGCCCAGCTCATCGCCGCGATGGAGGCCGCCGTCGCCGAGGGCACCCCGTCCGACGAGGCCCGGGTCCCCCAGCAGCGCACGTCCCGGGGCGAGCGGCGGCGCCCCCGCTCCCGGCTCGGCAGGGGACTCGCCGCGGGCGGACTGACGGTCGGCGTGGCCGCCGGCGCGTTCACCGGCGTCGCCGCCGCCAGCGCCGACGCCCTCCCCGGGGACACCCTCTACGGCCTCAAACGCGGCATGGAGGACCTCCGGCTCGACCTCGCGGGCGACGACGCCGACCGCGGTCGGCTCTACCTCGACCAGGCCGCCACCCGCATGCTGGAGGCCCGCCGCCTGATGGAACGCGGCCGCCTCACCGCGCTGGACCACGCATCGCTCGCCGAGGTCCGCAGGGCCCTGGCCGGCATCACCCATGACGCGGGCGAGGGCCACCGCCTGCTGCACGCCGCCTACGAGCGCGACGGCTCCCTCGCCCCCATCCAGACCCTGGACTCCTTCACCACCTCGCACCGCGCCACCTGGTCGAAGCTGCGCGACCGCCTCCCCTCCCAGCTGACGGACGTCGGCGAGCAGGTCACCTCCGTCCTCGCCGCCATGGACGACGAGATCGGACCGCTCCGCTCGCTGCTGCCCGCCCCGGAGAGCGGACGCCCGTCCTCCCCCGCCGCCCCGCACGCCACCCGGGCCGGTACGCCGCACAGCGAGTCCGCGGCCCCGTCCGGCGACGCCGTACCGGCCGCCGGCACCCAGCAGGGCACCTCCCGCGCCCCGCAGCCCTCCGCCTCGCCGTCCGACGAGGGCGGGCTGCTCGGCGGCGCGGGCGGCCTGCTGGGGCCCTCCGACGACCGTCCGCAGTCCTCGCGCGGCGGCGCGGGCAGGGACCCCTCGGGCCGCCCCGAGGTCACCCTGCCGCCGCTGATCCCCGGACTCCTTCCGGACCTCGGCATCAACGCCGAGAACAGCGGGAACTGACCGCCGGGATCCTCCCGTGCCCGACGGGACCCGCCCGCGCCGCCCGGTGTTCCTCCACCCGCCACGGAGGGACACCGGGCCCACGGCTCAGAAGAACACCGAACGGCGCTGCACCAGCAGCTTGTACAGGGTGTGCTGAATCGTTTCCCGTACCTGGTCGGTGAGGTTGAACATCAGCATCGGGTCGTCGGCCGCCTCCGGCGGATAGCCGTCCGTCGGGATCGGCTCGCCGAACTGGATCGTCCACTTCGTCGGCAGCGGCAGCGCGCCCAGCGGCCCCAGCCACGGGAACGTCGGCGTCAACGGGAAGTACGGCAGCCCCAGCAGCCTCGCCAGCGTCTTGGAGTTCCCCAGCATCGGGTAGATCTCCTCCGCGCCCACGACGGAACACGGCACGATCGGCACCCCCGCCCGCAGCGCCGTGGAGACGAACCCGCCGCGCCCGAAGCGCTGGAGCTTGTACCGGTCGGCGAAGGGCTTGCCGATGCCCTTGAAGCCCTCCGGCATCACCCCGACGATCTCCCCGCGCTCCAGCAGCCGCTGGGCGTCCTCCGCGCAGGCCAGGGTGTGCCCGGCCTTGCGCGCCAGCTCGTTGATCACCGGCAGGACGAAGACCAGATCGGCGGCGAGCAGCCGCAGGTGCCGGGCCTCGGGATGGTGGTCGTGCACCGCGACCTGCACCATCAGCGCGTCCAGCGGCAGTGTTCCCGAGTGGTTGGCGACGACCAGCGCGCCGCCCTTGGCCGGGATGTTCTCGATGCCGCGGACCTCGACCCGGAAGTACTTCTCGGCGAACGGCCGCAGCAACGACATCAGGACCTGGTCGGTCAGCTCCTCGTCGTAGCCGAACTCGTCGACCTCGTACTCCCCGGTGATCCGGCGGCGCAGGAAGCTCAGCCCGCCCGCGATGCGCTCGTCCAGGGACCGCCCGCCGCGTGCCGCCCGCGGCGTCGGCGGGTCCGCCTCACCGCCGGTACGGGCCTCCGGCACGGGGGCCAGCCCGGGGCCGCCCGCCGCCCGCTGTGCCCTCCGGCGCGCCCGGGGCTCCTCGCCGAACGGAATGACCTTGGCGTCCGCCATCGTGGGTGACTCCTCACTGGGCCGGACGTGCGGCGAGCACGCCGGCGAGCCGGTCGACGGTACGGGCGAGGGACGCGGGCGGCAGCAGGCCGGGGGTAAGGCCGCGGGCGAATTCCGCGAAGGCGTCCGCCGTCGTGTGGTGCGGTCGGAACCCCAGTGTCTCGCGCATCTGCGTGGTGTCGACGATGCGCCCGTGGGTGACCATACGGATCTGTTCCGGCGAGAAGTCGGAGAGGCCGACGGTGCGCAGGGCGGCGCCGGCCCAGGTGAGCGTCGGCAGCAGCAGGGGCAGCGTCGGGCGCCCCAGCCGCCGCGAGGTCTGCGACAGCAGCAGCACACCGTCACCGGCGATGTTGAAGGTGCCGCTGTTGAGCGTGCCGCGGCGGGGCTCGGAGGCGGCGATGCACAGCGCCTCCAGGGCGTCGTCCTCGTGGACGAACTGGAGCCGCGGGTCGTAGCCGAGGACGGTGGGCAGCACCGGCAGCGTGAAGTACTCGGCGAGCGGGGAGTCCGCGCAGGGCCCCAGGATGTGCGCGAAACGCAGCACACAGACCGCCACATCGGGCCGCCGCCGCGCGAAGCCACGGACGTACCCCTCGACCTCGACCGCGTCCTTGGCGAAGCCGCCCCGGGGCAGCGACTTGGGCGGGGTGGTCTCGGTGAAGACGGCGGGGTCGCGGGGCGCGGAACCGTAGACGCTGGTCGTGGACTTGATGACCAGCCGCCGGACGTGCGGCGCCTTCTGGCAGGCACCGAGGAGCTGCATCGTCCCGATGACGTTGGTCTCCTTGACCGCCGTCCGGCCGCCGCGGCTGCCGAGCGGCGTGCCGTTGACGTCCAGGTGGACGACGGTGTCCACCCCTGTCCCGGCGAGGACCTTGGCGATCGCCGGATGCCGGATGTCGGCCTTGAGGAAGGTCGCGCCCCCCAGGTCGTGGCCGGGCTCCACCGCGTCGACCGCGATCACCCGCTCGACGCCGGGATCGCGTCCGATCCGGCGGACGAAGCGGCCCGCCAGCTGCCGCGCGGCTCCCGTGACGAGCACGACGTTGCCCACGAGTCAGCCCTTCCTTCCGCCGTCGGCCCTCGCCCGGGCCGAGCCGTGCGGCCACGCTATCCGGTCGCCGCCACGCCGCGGCGACCTCGCGCGGTCCGGAACGACATTTTCACGCCCCGGCAGCAGCCGCCCGGCAAAGGGCCCGTCCGTGGCGCGGCCACCCGGGGGACGCGGCGCACCGGCGGGCCCCCGGGCGTTCTGACGGACCGGCGGCCCGGCCGCGCGGAAAAGGCCCACGAACGCGCCGCAGCCCCTCACCGCACGGGGCGGCAAGGGGCTGCGAAATCGCGATCAGCGTCGCTTACTTCTTGTTACGACGCTGGACGCGGGTGCGCTTGAGCAGCTTGCGGTGCTTCTTCTTGGCCATCCGCTTACGCCGCTTCTTGATAACAGAGCCCACGACTACCCTCGCTCACTTCGAATCACTCGGTGCGGGGCGTCCGAGCCCACACTACCTACATCGGGCCAGCGTACCCGGCGCCGGGCGATCGGCGTAATCCGAGAGTCCGATGCGCTCCGTTCAGGCGGATTCCACCCCGACGAACGACTCACGGAGGTAGTCGTGCACCGCCTGCTCCGGCACGCGGAACGACCGCCCCACGCGGATCGCGGGCAGATGACCGCTGTGCACCAGCCGGTACACGGTCATCTTCGACACCCGCATCACCGTGGCGACTTCCGCCACGGTCAGAAATACGACTTCGTTCAGTGGCCTTTGGTCCGCTGCCATGTCACACCTGCACCTTCCGCATAAGACGGGCACCGGCTTCCCCTCCGGTGACTCTTTGTCGCTATGCGCTCACTCCCCAATCTAGGGGCGGGTGATGCGAGTGGGGAAGAGGAGCAGCGGAGGACCCTCTACCATGACAGACCAGCACGTTTAAGGACATAGTGCTGGAGCGGTCGGTAGCTGTCGGAGGCCCCCGCATCGTCCAGCGGGACCACCGCACGGACCGCTCCCTCGGCCTCCGCGACGAACGGCGCCGGGTCGTCCGCGTCCGCCGGACCGATCGCCTCACACCCCAACTGACCTGCGCCGCAGAGCCATCCGTGATCCCCGATGACCAGCCCGGGAAGCGGCCCGCCGGCGTCCGCTGCGGCGGCCAGCGCGGTCCTCACGGGGAGGGGCGAATGGGTGTGCACGCCCCCTTCCGCCGGTGCGCCCCGCGCGCCGGTACCGCGCATCAGCGCGACTCCCCTTACGTAGGTGAGGGTGCACGCGCGTACCCCGAACCGGGTCACCATGTCGATACGCAAGCCATACGCAGGAGTGACGACATGGCAGCCCGCTGACGAAAGTGCGTTCGCCAGGCCGACGTAGAAATCCAGCAAGGTATGAGGATGGCCGGTTCCGATCAGGACCGGAACCCCGCGATCGGCCGCCGCCGCGATCCGTTCCGCGAAACGGTCCAACCCGGCGAGCGTACGATCCGGGTCGATCACATCGGGGCCCGTGGTGTGACTGGGGTCCGTCGAGACACCACACCGCGCGCCCATCAGCCGCAGCAGATCCCGCAGTGACCAGTCACGTTCCGGCTCCAACCCCAGAAGCGCCCGCGGATCACCGGCCGAGAAAAGCCGGTAACGCTCCAGGCTCTTCTCCCGCCGCGTCGAGATCGTCCCCGCGAGCCGCGCCTCGATCAGGTGCGCCCGCAGCGCACCGGTGCCCACCACGGCCCCATCCTGGCCGGTTTCCCCCTCATCCCCCAGCGAACCGACGGGTAGTCACACATCCGGGCGCACCCTCCCGCCCCCACGGGACGCCCGTCACCACCCGCCCCACCCCGGGCACCGCGCCCCACCGGCCACCCACGGGGCCCCGCGTCACATGCGGCCCTGCCGTTCCCTCACGGCAGCAGCCCGTGCGCCGGGAACACCGCCCGCCGGGTGGCCAGCACCGCCTGGTCCACCCGGTCCGACGGGTCGTACCCGCCGTCGCCGAAGTCCTGCCAGCGCGGCTCCCGGCCGTCCGTCATCCGCTGCGGCGCCGCCTGCCGCGTCCTGCGGTACACCTCGTGCCGCCACTCCTCCGGGACCTGTGCCGCCGGATCGAGCGGCCGGCCCGCCGCGATCGCCGTCAGATGCGTCCAGCTGCGCGGCACCACGTCGACGACCGCGTAGCCGCCTCCACCGAGGGCGATCCACCGCCCGTCCGTATGGGCGTGCGCCAGCCGGTGACAGGATTCGGCCACCGTCCGCTGGGCGTCGACGCTCACCGCGAGATGCGCCAGCGGGTCCTCGAAGTGCGTGTCCGCGCCATGCTGGGTCACCAGCACCTGTGGCCGGAACGCGCCGACGAGATGCGGCACGATCGCGTGGAAGGCCCGCAGCCACCCGGCGTCCCCGGTACCGGCCGGCAGCGCCACATTGACGGCGCTGCCCTCCGCGCCGGGCCCACCGGACTCCTCCGGCCAGCCGGTCTGCGGGAACAGCGTCCGGGGATGCTCGTGCAGCGAGATCGTCAGCACCCTCGGGTCCTCCCAGAACGCCGCCTGCACCCCGTCCCCGTGGTGGACGTCCGTGTCGACGTACACGACCCGCTGGGCGCCGAGTTCGAGCAACCGGGCGATCGCCAGTGCCGCGTCGTTGTAGACGCAGAAGCCGGACGCACCGCCGGGCATCGCGTGGTGCAGCCCGCCCGCGAAGTTGACGGCGTGCAGCGCCTCCCCCCGCCACACCGCCTCCGCCGCGCCGACCGACTGGCCGGCGATCAGCGCCGACGCCTCGTGCATCCCCCGGAACGCGGGGTCGTCCTCCGTCCCCAGGCCGTACGCGGCGTCCGCGGCCGCCGGGTCGGCGGACGCCGCGCGGACCGCGTCCAGGTAGTCCTGACGGTGCACCAGCCGCAGGGTGGACTCCCCGGCGGGCGGGGCCGCGACGACTTCCAGGGGCGGGCGGTTCAGCCCGTACGCCTCCACCAACCGCATGGTCAGTGCGAGTCGTACGGGGTCCATGGGGTGTCCGGGGCCGAAGTCGTAGCCAGTGACCGCCTCGTCCCACATCAGTCGTGCGCGACCGCTCATGCTCGTCACCGTATCGGGCGACACCGTGGTCGAACGAGCGATTCCGGCATCGACTTCCCTGGGGTGACGAGCGGCCTGACGGGCCGATGAGCGCCCCGTACGCGTCAACCGGCCGTCCGCTCGTCCTCACCCCGGAGGAGGAGGGCCGGCAACTCGGTCATCGCGGCGAACAGCGCGGTGGCCCCGGCGAGCCCGGCGGCCGGGGTCATCGCCGTGAACCCGTAGACGTCCATTCCCGCGGCGCGGGCCGCCCGCACCCCCAGCGGGCTGTCCTCGACGACCGCACAGCGCTCGGGCGCCACACCCATCTCCCGGGCCGCGTGCAGAAACAGGTCCGGCGCCGGCTTTCCCCGCCCTACGTCCTGCGACGAGAACAGGCGCTCTTCCCCGAAGCGCGCGAACAGCCCGGTGGTGTGCAGCGCCACCCGGATGCGCTCATGGCTCCCGGACGATCCGACGCAGTACGGGATGCCCTCGGCCGC
Source organism: Candidatus Streptomyces philanthi (assembly GCF_059553635.1). Taxonomy (NCBI): domain Bacteria; kingdom Bacillati; phylum Actinomycetota; class Actinomycetes; order Kitasatosporales; family Streptomycetaceae; genus Streptomyces; species Candidatus Streptomyces philanthi. The sequence continues at coordinate 328 of NZ_JCANQV010000253.1, read as the reverse complement.
CAGCTCCTCCAGGACGTCCGCGACGCCCGGTACCGGCTTCAGACGTGTACGGAACGCCTCGAAGACCCGGGCGTGGAAACTCTCGTCGAAATCGTCCGGCAATCGCCGGCCCGACCGCTCCAGCACCGTCTCGTGTATCCGGTGCATCGCCGACCCCATGTAGTCCCGGAGCGATTCCTCGTACGTCGTCGGGTGCCCCGATGCGGTGAGCTGGTCCGCGAGAATGCGGTTGGAGATCGGCTCACTGTCCACCAGGACGCCGTCGTTGTCGAAAATGACCAGGTCGTAGCGCATGGGCCGAGGGTATCGACGGCCGGCGACCGAGTGT
>NZ_JCANQV010000252.1:0-8772 GCF_059553635.1 Candidatus Streptomyces philanthi | reverse complement strand
CACCCACAGCGCGACGGCCACCGGCGCGAGACCCAGGTAGAACATCCAGCGCCAGCCCAGCGCCGGGACGACCCAGGCATAGCACTGGGCGGCCAGTACCGACCCCAGGGAGAAGCCGGAGACCAGGAAGCCCGCGGCCCGGCCCCGGACCCGGGCCGGCCAGCTCTCCAGGACGTACGTCGCGCTGGCGCCGTACTCCCCGGCCATGCCCGTGCCGATCAGCAGCCGGGCCGCGAAGAGACCCGTGTAGTCCTGGGCGAAGCCGCAGGCGAAGGTGCCCAGGGAGTACAGCAGGATGCTGGTGACCATCGCCGGTTTCCGCCCGAAGCGGTCCCCGAGCGCGCCGAGCAGCAGTCCGCCGAGCCAGCGGGTGACGAACGCCCCGGAGACCAGCCCGGCCGCCCGCACCGTGCCGAGGTGGAACTCGTCGGCGATCTCGGTCAGTACCAGGGTGATCAGGACGAAGTCGAAGCCGTCGAGGACATAGCCGATCCACGCGGCGAGGAACGACGCCCACCGCGCACGGCCCACCTCCCGGTACCAGGGGAGGGACACCCGGGGCTCTGACGGCGGAGGGGGCACGGTGACTCCTGGTGGCCGGCGCTCCCCGGGGAGCGCGGTGGGCGGGGTCCTCGCGGGTCAGCGGGCGGGCGGCAGCCCCGCGGTGGTGAGCAGCCGGCCGATCCCGGCGACGGCCTCCTCGTCCAGCGGGAGCTGGGGGAAGGCGGTGGTGCCGTGCGCGATCACGCCGCGCAGCCGCAGCGCCGCCTTGAACGCGCCGAGCGCCGAGGAGCTGCGGCCCATCTCCTCCTCCGGCGCGGCGTCGACCATCGCGTACAGCGCCGCCAGCCGGTCCTGCTCGGCGGCGGCCGCCGCCCAGTCACCGGCCCGCGCGGCCTCGTAGAGCCGGACGTAGCCCGCCGGGTCGACGTTGCCCAGGCCCGGCACGACGCCGTCGGCGCCCGCCAGCAGGGCGGCGTCCACGGTCAGTTCGGAACCGGTCAGCACCGAGAAGTGCGGGACGGGGCCGGTGCGCCGCCCGGTGCTGCCGCCGAGCGCGACCAGCAGCCGGCGCAGCGCGGCCTCGTCGCCGCTGCTGTCCTTCAGCCCCGCCAGGGTGCCCTCCTCGGCCAGGTCGCGCACCAGGGGGGCGGGCAGCTTGGTGCGCACCGCGAGGGGGATGTCGTAGGCGAACAGCGGCAGATCGGCCGCGGCCCGCACCCGGCGGAAGTGCGCGGCGATCTCCAGCGGATGGGTACGGGTGTAGAACGGCGCGGTGGCGACCAGGGCGTCGGCGCCCAGCGCGACGGCCGTCGCGGCGTGCGCCAGGACGCGGTTGGTGGTGGTGTCGAGGACCCCGGCGAGCACCGGGACGCGGCCGTCGGCGGCCTTGACCACCGTCTCCAGGGCGGTGGCCCGCTGCGTGTCCGTCAGGTACGCGGCCTCGCCCGTCGAGCCCAGGGCGAACAGGCCGTGCACCCCGCCGTCGAGCAGATGGCGCACCAGACGGGTGAGGGAGACGGTGTCGACCTCGCCCCGCGGGTCGAGGGGGGTGCAGAGGGGCGGGACGACGCCGTGCAGGGGGGAGGGCAGTGCCATGGGGGCTCCAGCGGTGGTGCGGACGCGCGGGGGACACCCGGGGGAACGGGTGCCGGACGCGACGCGGTGGGTGCGTGACGCTCGGGGTGGGGGAGCGCGTGCGGTGCGTACGTCCGGGAAGGGCGGTCGGCCGGGACGGCGCAGCGACGCGGGACATGGGGCATCCCATGCCTCGTCACACTAGACATGGGCGCGGACGGCCGGTCAAGGGTCCCCGGCCCCGGAGCGGCGGCCCGGCCGGTGGTGCGGCAGGGGTGGGAGAGGCGGTCCCGTGGCGCGACCCGCGGTGGGCCCCGAGGGAGGCCCGTACTGGTGACTCCCCGTCATCTCGGCGGTATGCGCGCTCTGCTGACCGGGCGTCGTGCGTCGCGTTCACCGGCATTTCACCCGTACGCGGCACCCCCGTGGCCGACTCACCCGACACGCCCCCGGGTCCGCCGCGGTGCCTTGACGGCCGGGCGGGGCCTTCCTATGTTCCACCGCGACGAGGGACGTCCTCCCTCCGGCCGTTGGGGGTGCCCCGTGGCAGACGAGACCGCCGTACCGTACCGGGCCGGTGACGAGGGATACGCGAGCTTCCGTATCCCCGCCGTCGTCCGCGCCGCCTCCGGGCAGCTGCTCGCCTTCGCCGAGGGCCGCCGCCACTCCGCCGCCGACACCGGCGACATCGACCTGGTGCTCAAACGTTCCGCCGACGGCGGCCGCACCTGGGGACCCCTCCAGGTCGTCGCCCGCAACGGCACCGGCACCGCGGGCAATCCCGCCCCGGTGGTCCTCGCCTCCGGGCGGGTGCTGCTGCTCCAGGTGCACAACGCCGCCGACGCCACCGAGGACCGCGTCCGCCGCGGCGAGGTGAGTGCCGCCGACGGCCGCCGCGTCCACCTCCAGCACAGCGACGACCACGGCGCCACCTGGAGCCCGCCCCGCGACCTCACCAGCGCCGCCGCCCGCCCCGGCTGGCGCTGGTACGCCACCGGCCCCGGCCACGCCCTGCGGCTGCGCCACGGCCCCCACGCCGGCCGGCTGCTCGTCCCCGCCAACCACTCCGTCCCGCCCACCACCCCCGGCGACCAGGGCACCGAGGCCCGCTGGAACGGCGGCCACGCCCTGCTCAGCGACGACGACGGCGCCACCTGGCGGATCGGCTACACCGACGCCGCCGCCCACCCGTCCGTCGCGCCCAACGAGACCACCGCCGCCGAACTCCCCGACGGCACCGTCCTCCTCAGCACCCGCAACGCCGCCGACGCCGCCTGGCACCGCGCCGACGCCCGCTCCACCGACGGCGGCACCCGCCTGACCGCCCCCTTCCGCCCCCAGGCCGGCCTTCCGGGCCCCGCCGTCCAGGGCAGCCTGCTGCACCTCGACGGCCACGACACCCTCCTCTTCGCCGCCGCCTCCCACCCCGCGGCCCGCGCCCTGATGACCGTGCACACCAGCCGCGACGGGGGCCGCACCTGGCACGCGGGCCACCCTGTCTCCGGGCTCCCCGCCGGCTACGCCGACCTCGTCCGCCTCGACGACCCCGCCGCCGCGGGCCCTCCCGTCGTCGGACTGCTCCACGAGACCGGTGACTTCGGCGCCTACGAGACGATCACCTTCCGCCGCCTCACCCCGGAGCGACGGTGACACGCCCCGTACGGCGGAGAACGGTGCTGGCCGCGACCGCCTCCGCCGCGCTCGCCGGCTGCGGCACCGCCGCCCGCGCGCCCCGGGTCCGCGGGAAGGGCGAGCGGATCACCCTGACGTTCTGGTCCTGGGTGCCCGGCATCGACGGGCCCGTCGGCCTGTGGAACCGCGCGCACCCCGACGTCCGGGTCCGGGTCGAGAAGGTGTCGGCCGTCGACGGCCAGCAGTACGCCAAGATGCGCGCAGCCCTGAGCGCCGGCGAACCCCCCGACCTCGCCCAGATCGAGTACCCCTTCCTCCCCGGCTTCCTCCTCGACAACGGGCTGGTCGACCTCGCGCCCCTCGGCGCCGCCCGCTACCGCGACCGCTTCTCCCGCTGGCAGTGGCAGCAGACCGTCCTCGGCGACGGGATCTACGCCATCCCCCAGGCGTCCGGCCCCATGGGCCTCTTCTACCGCAAGGACCTCTTCGACGCCTGGGGCATCGAGACACCCCGCACCTGGGACGCGTACGAGGACGCCGCCCGCACCGTCCGCGCCCACGGCGCCTGGATCGAGACCTTCGCCCCCGCCAACGGCAACCGCTTCGCCGGCTATGCCTGGCAGGCCGGCGCCACCTGGTACGCCACCCACGGCGACACCTGGACCGTCCGCATCGACGACGAGCCCACCCGCAAGGTCGCCGACTACTGGGAGTCCCTGGTCCGCCGCGACCTCGTCCTCACCGTCCCCGACCGCCAGAACGCCTGGTACAAGGACCTCCAGACCGGCACCGTCACCGCCTGGACCGGCGCCAGCTGGGGCGACGCCCTGCTCGCCGGCAACGCCCCCGGCACCAGGGGGCGATGGCGCGCCGCCCCGCTGCCCCAGTGGACGCCCGGCGGCCGGTCCTACGCCAACTGGGGCGGCTCCACCACCGCCGTCCTCACCGGCGCCCGCTACCCCGCCGACGCCCTCGCCTTCGCCGTCTGGCTCAACTCCGCCCCCGCCTCCCTCGCCCTGCTGATCGCCGGGGGCTACGGCTTCCCCGGCGCCGTACGCGGCTACGCCACCACCGACCTCGACGCCCACCGCGCCTTCTTCGGCGGCCAGTCCTACAGCGCGGTCTTCGCCGAGGCGGAGGACCGCGTCGACACCTCCTGGCGCTGGGGCCCCGGCATCGAGGCCCTCTACCAGCGGCTCGGCGACGCCTTCGCGCGGGCCCTCGACGAGGGCACCCCCCTGCGCGACGCGCTGCGCACCGTGCAGGGCCGCACCCTCACCGATCTCAGGGACCGGGGGCTGAAGGTGGAGAGCGGATGAGCCGCACCGAACCGGCCGACGCCCGCCCGCGCCCCCGCCCGGCCCCCGCGCCACCGCCCGCCGAGGCCCCCCGGCGCCCGCGCACCTCACCCGTCAGGGCCCGCGACGCCCGCGCCGCGACCTGCTTCCTCCTGCCCTTCCTCGCCCTCTTCGCCCTCTGCTTCCTCGCGCCCCTCGGCTACGCCCTCGTCCAGAGCGTGCAGCGCGCCGAACGCACCGGGCCGCTCGGCACCGGCAGCGTCCACGCGGTCTTCGCCGGGCTCGCCAACTACGCCGAGGCGCTGAGCGACGACGGCTTCCTCGCCGGCTTCGGCCGGGTGCTGCTCTTCGGCGCCGTCCAGGTCCCGCTGATGATCGTCCTGGCCACCGCGCTCGCCCTCCTCCTGGAGAGCGCGAGCGCCCGCGGTGTCCCCTTCTTCCGCGGCGCCTTCTTCCTGCCGTACGGCGTGCCCGGCGTCATCGCGTCGATCCTGTGGGGCTTCCTGTACGTCCCGGGCATCAGCCCGCTGGTGAAGATCGCCCAGTCCGCGGGCTGGGACCTCGACCTGCTCTCCCGCTCCACCGTGCTGTGGTCCATCGCCAACATCGTCACCTGGCAGTTCACCGGCTACAACACCCTGGTCGTCGTCGCCCAGCTCAAGTCCGTCCCCGGCGAGCTGTACGAGGCCGCGCGGATCGACGGGGCAGGCGCCTGGCACGTCGTCCGCCACGTCCAACTGCCGCTGATCCGCCCGGCGCTCGTACTGACCTGCGTCTTCAGCGTCATCGGCACCCTCCAGCTGTTCGCGGAGCCCATGGTGCTGCGCCCGCTCGCCCCCGCGATCGACTCCGGTTTCACGCCCAATCTGCACGCCTACAACGCGGCGTTCACCGGCGACAACCCGCATCTCGCGGCGGCCGAGGCGGTCCTGCTGGCGCTGGTGGCCTGCGTGCTGTCGTTCGGCTTCCTGCGGCTGGTCCAGGGGCGCGGGAAGGAACGCCGATGACCCGGCCCCCGGTCCGTTACCGCATCCTGGCCGCCACCCTGCTGACCACCGCGGCCCTCTACTTCCTGCTGCCCGTCTACTGGCTCGCCGTCTCCGCCACCAAGAGCACCGCCGACCTCTTCGGCACCTTCGGCCTCTGGTTCGCCGACCCCCACCCGATCGACCGCCTCACCGCCGTCCTCACCTACGACCACGGCGTCTACGCCCGCTGGTTCGGCAACTCCCTGCTCTACGCCGGGGCCGGCGCCCTGGGCGCCACCGCGCTGTCCGCAGCGGCCGGCTACGCCCTCGCCAAGTACGCCTTCCGCGGCCGCGAGACGGTCTTCCGCGTCGTCCTCGCCGGCGTCCTCGTCCCCGGCACCGCCCTCGCCCTCCCGCTGTACTTCCTCTTCGGCTCCCTCGGCCTCGCCAACACCTACGCGGCGGTGCTGCTCCCCGGCATGGTCAGCCCGTTCGGCGTCTACCTCTGCCGGATCTACGCGGCAGCGGCCGTCCCCGACCCGCTGCTGGAGGCCGCCCGGATCGACGGCGCCGGCGAGGCCCGCATCTTCGCCACCCTCGGCCTGCGGCTGATGACCCCGGCGCTGGTCACCGTCTTCCTCTTCCAGTTCGTCCACGTCTGGACCAACTACCTCCTGCCGCTGGTGATGCTCTCCGACGCCGACCTGTATCCCCTCCAGGTCGGCCTCACCTCCTGGACCGGCTTCGCCGACCGGCAGCCCGAGCTGTACCAGTACACGGTGGGCGGCGCGTTCCTCTCCGTCCTGCCGCTGATGGTGCTGATCACGGTGCTCCAGCGGTACTGGCGCGCGGGGTTGACCGAGGGCAGCGTCAAGACCTGACGGCCGCACACGGCCCCGGGAGGCACGGCGGGACGGGCGTGACAGTATCGCTGTCATGACTACTGCTGACGCTGCCCCCGCCCCCGACGGAACCCGCCCCGCCGCGCCCCGCCGCGACCCCTGGGACCTGCCCGACGTCTCCGGCCTGGTCGTCGGCGTCCTCGGCGGCACCGGGGACCAGGGCCGGGGCCTCGCCCACCGGTTCGCGAAGGCCGGCCAGAAGGTGATCATCGGCTCCCGCGCCGCGGACCGCGCACAGGCCGCGGCGGCCGAACTCGGCCTCGGTGTCGAGGGCGCCGACAACGCCGAGTGCGCCCGCCGCAGCGACATCGTGATCGTCGCGGTGCCCTGGGACGGGCACGCCAAGACCCTCACCGCCCTCCGCGACGACCTCGCCGGCAAGCTCGTCGTCGACTGCGTCAACCCCCTCGGCTTCGACAAGAAGGGCGCCTACGCGCTCACCCCCGAGGAGGGCAGCGCCGCCGAACAGGCCGCCGCCCTGCTGCCGGAGTCCCGCGTCACCGCCGCCTTCCACCACCTCTCCGCCGTCCTCCTCCAGGACCCCGCCGTCGAGGAGATCGACACCGATGTGATGGTGCTGGGCGAGCGCCGCGCCGACACCGACCTCGTCCAGGCCCTCGCCGGCCGCGTCCCGGGCATGCGCGGCGTCTACGCCGGCCGGCTCCGCAACGCCCACCAGGTCGAATCGCTGGTCGCCAACCTGATCTCGGTCAACCGCCGCTACAAGGCCCACGCCGGGCTGCGCGTCACCGACGTGTGACACGACGGCCGCCTCCGGGGCGCCGAGGGGCATGGGGGACACTGGAAGGGACCGTGATGTCCCCGACAGGAGCCGCCCCCATGCCCTCAGCCGCCCCCTCCCGTCCGGCCCCGCGACTGGCGCTGTTCGCCGTCGTGGTGTGCGCCCTCGCCGTCGCCGCGGCCGTCATCTCGTTCGTCCAGGGCAGCCTGCTCGGCATCGTCTGGGTCCTGATGGCGGGCATCTCCAGCAACATGGCGTGGTTCTACGTCCGCCGCGCCCGGATGGAACGCGCGGACGGGCAGGAGGCCCCGGCCGCCGGCTGAACCGGCACGCCGCCGGGCCCCGGGACACGGCCCGGCGGCGCGGATCACTCGTTGGGATGGCGGATGCCGCGCCGCGCCCCGGCACGGCCGCGACTCGCGCAGGGTGAGGGCCACCAGCCCGTCGAGGAAAGGCCCCAGCGCGATGTCCCTGCCCCCCGTGTGCCCCAACCCGCGGTGCCGCCGGCGGCCGCTGTGGAAGGACACCACCCGCACCGTGCACGGCGCGCAGTTCTGGACCTGGACCTGCACGGGCTGCTGGCAGCGCTTCGAACCCACCGACCACGACCGGTGGCGCTACCGCGCCGGGGCCCCGGCCCCCGACCCCGCCGCACCCCGCACCGACCTGCGCACCACCGCCCTCGGCCCGCCCCGGACCGGACGCCCGGTGCGGCCCGGTCCCGCCGGATGAGACCGCGGCCCGTACGGGATCAGGCCACGCCGATGCCGCCGACCGGGGGCAGCTGCGGCTCGCCCTCCCAGAAGCGGAAGTACTCGTGGCCCAGGAACGTGTCCAGGCCCGGGACGCCGAGCACCTCCAGCACCGAGTGGACCAGCCCGAAGAACACCTGGTTGATCTCCGGCACCCACAGCAGCCCGAAGACCGCCAGCAGCCCGAACGGTGCGAACGGCTCCACCTGGCGGCGCAGCCGGTACGACAGCCAGGGCTCGACGATCCCGTACCCGTCCAGGCCCGGGACCGGCAGCAGATTCAGGATCGCCGCCGTCACCTGGAGCAGCGCGAGGAACGCCAGGGCGTAGCGGAACGGGCCGGTCACGTCGTCCATCAGCCCCAGCCAGAACGGCGCCGAGACGACGGCGGCGAACAGGACATTGGTCAGCGGCCCGGCGGCCGAGACCAGACTGTGCCGCCAGCGGCCCGGGATACGGCCCCGCTCGATGAACACCGCGCCGCCCGGCAGACCGATACCCCCCATGATCACGAACAGCACGGGCAGCACGATGCTCAGCAGGGCATGGGTGTACTTCAGCGGGTTCAGCGTCAGATAGCCCTTGGCGCCCACCGTGATGTCCCCGCCGTGCAGGGCCGTACGGGCATGCGCGTACTCGTGCAGGCACAGGGAGACCACCCAGCCGGACACCACGAAGAGGAACACCGCGAAGCCGGGGTTCGCGGCGATGTCCCCGCGCCACACGGCCCAGCCCGACACCGCCATCACGGCGACGAGCGCCAGGAAGACCGGACTGACGCGGTGGTCGGCGCGACGGGCTGCTGTGGTCATGGTGCGGGGCTCCCCAGGTGTGTACGGCAGCCATGACCGTATAGGACGGGGTGAGGGGCGGGCGGCGGTGCCTCCGGGGCGGGCGGCG
>NZ_JCANQV010000251.1:0-8839 GCF_059553635.1 Candidatus Streptomyces philanthi | reverse complement strand
TGAAGGTGGCGCGCAGGTCCTCCACCGCCGCCCAGGGCAGGGTGATCGTGCGGAACGGGTTGCGGACCAGCAGCCGGTCGTCACCGGCCCGTACCTGCGGGCGCAGGGTGTACGCGGTCACCAGCGGCACCAGGAGCAGCAGCGCGAAGAGGGCGGTGAGCTTGGTGTGCGTGGCGCCCCGTACGAGCGCGTCGCCGCCGATCCACAGGGCGAGCAGGAGCAGCAGCGCCCCGCCGACCAGGGCGGCGGGCGAGCGGTAGCTGCGCTCCGCGTACTGCTGGGTGGACCGTTCCGGGCTCGTCATGCTGCCGATTCTGCCTGACCGTCCGGATGCCGGACATTGCGTTACGGCATCTTTCACGGGTGCCGGACCGGACGCGCGGGGCGTGCGCGCGGGGGCGGAGGCGCGGAGGTGGGGGCGGTGTGCCGGACGTGCCTCGGCGTTGTCGCCGGGGCCGGGCGTGCGCGCGGGCGCGCCCTGGAGGCTCGTCCCGGCGTGCGCGCGGGCGCGGCACGGGGCGGCAGGGGAACGCGGGCGCACCAACCGGATCAGGCCCCTCCCCAGGGGTGACATTGCGCTACGCGCGTAGATATGCTCCCCTCGTGACCATGCCCATCACAGTTCCCGCATACGGCAAGGAAGCCGCGGGGCGTCTGGCGTCAATGGCGGACGTGACCGCCGACGACGGCGCGCTGCGCCGCTTCCTCCACGGCCTGCCGGGCGTCGACGCGGTCGGCCTCCAGGCCCGCGCCGCCGGCCTCGGTACCCGCTCGGTCAAGACGACGGCGAAGGCGTACGCCATCGACCTCGCCATCTCGATGATCGACCTGACGACGCTCGAAGGGGCGGACACCCCCGGCAAGGTGCGGGCGCTGTGCGCCAAGGGCCTGCTGCCGGACCCCACCGACCGCACCACCCCCCGCGTGGCCGCGATCTGCGTCTACCCGGACATGGTCGCCACCGCCAAGGAGGCGCTCGGCGACTCCGGCGTCCATGTCGCCTCGGTCGCCACCGCCTTCCCCGCGGGCCGGGCCGCGCCGCCCGTCAAGCTGGCCGACACCCGGGACGCGGTCGCGGCGGGCGCCGACGAGATCGACATGGTCATCGACCGGGGCGCCTTCCTCTCCGGCCGCTACCACCAGGTCTTCGAGGAGATCCGCGCCGTCAAGGAGGCGTGCGCCCGCCCGGACGGCGGTGCCGCGCATCTGAAGGTCATCTTCGAGACCGGCGAGCTGCGGACGTACGACAACGTCCGCCGGGCCTCCTGGCTCGCGATGCTCGCCGGCGCCGACTTCATCAAGACCTCGACCGGCAAGGTGTCCGTCAACGCCACCCCGCCCGTCACCCTCCTCATGATGGAGGCGGTCCGCGACTTCCACGCCGCGACCGGTGTCCAGGTGGGCGTGAAGCCGGCCGGCGGCATCCGTACGACCAAGGACGCGATCAAGTACCTCGTGATGGTCAACGAGACGCTGGGCGAGGGGTGGCTGACCGCCGACTGGTTCCGCTTCGGCGCGTCCAGCCTGCTCAACGATCTGCTGATGCAGCGTCAGAAGCTCAGCACCGGCCACTACTCCGGCCCCGACTACGTCACGGTGGACTGAGGCAACCCATGACCTTCGATTACGCACCCGCCCCCGAGTCCCGTGCGGTCGTCGACATCGCCCCGTCCTACGGGCTGTTCATCGACGGCGAGTTCGCCCCGGGCGCGGACGGCAAGGTCCTCACGACCGTCTCGCCGTCCTCCGAGGAGGTCCTGTCCGAGGTGGCGCGGGCCACCGAGGCGGACGTGGACCGTGCCGTGCGGGCCGCCCGTGCGGCGTTCGGGACGTGGTCCGCGCTGCCGGGCTCCGAGCGCGCCAAGTACCTCTTCCGCATCGCGCGGATCATCCAGGAGCGCTCGCGCGAGCTGGCCGTCCTGGAGACCCTGGACAACGGCAAGCCGATCCGCGAGTCCCGTGACATGGACCTGCCGCAGGTCGCCGCGCATTTCTTCTACTACGCGGGCTGGGCCGACAAGCTGGCGTACGCGGGCCACGGCCCGAACCCGCGCCCCCTCGGCGTCGCGGGCCAGGTGATCCCCTGGAACTTCCCGCTGCTGATGCTGGCGTGGAAGGTCGCCCCGGCGCTGGCGGCCGGCAACACCGTCGTCCTCAAGCCCGCCGAGACCACACCGCTGTCCGCCCTGTTCTTCGCGGACATCTGCCGGCAGGCCGGCCTGCCCAAGGGCGTCGTCAACATCCTGACCGGTGACGGCTCCACGGGCGCCGCGCTGGTGGCGCACCCCGGCATCGACAAGGTGGCGTTCACCGGCTCCACCGAGGTCGGCAGGTCCATCGCCCGCACCGTCGCCGGTACGGACAAGAAGCTCACGCTGGAGCTGGGCGGCAAGGCCGCGAACATCGTCTTCGACGACGCGCCGCTCGACCAGGCCGTCGAGGGCATCGTCAACGGCATCTTCTTCAACCAGGGGCACGTCTGCTGCGCCGGCTCACGGCTGCTGGTCCAGGAGTCCGTGCACGACGAGGTGCTGGACGCCCTCAAGCGGCGGATGCGCACCCTGCGCGTCGGCGACCCGCTGGACAAGAACACCGACATCGGCGCGATCAACTCCGCCGAGCAGCTGGCCCGTATCACCGAGCTGGTGACGGCGGGCGAGGCCGAGGGCGCCGAGCGCTGGTCCCCGGAGTGCGCGCTGCCGTCGTCCGGCTACTGGTTCGCGCCGACGCTGTTCACCGGCGTCACCCAGGCGCACCGCGTCGCCCGTGAGGAGATCTTCGGCCCGGTGCTGTCCGTGCTGACCTTCCGTACGCCCGACGAGGCGGTGGCCAAGGCGAACAACACGCCGTACGGCCTGTCGGCGGGCGTGTGGACGGAGAAGGGTTCGCGGATGCTGTGGATGGCGGAGAAGCTCCGCGCGGGCGTCGTGTGGTCCAACACGTTCAACAGGTTCGACCCGGCCTCGCCGTTCGGCGGCTACAAGGAGTCCGGCTACGGCCGTGAGGGCGGCCGGCACGGCCTGGAGGCGTATCTCGCCCCGTCGGCCCCGAAGGGGAGTGCGAAGTGACCGCTGACCGGCTGAACGTCCTCAAGACGTACAAGCTCTACGTCGGGGGGAAGTTCCCCCGCTCCGAGAGCGGACGGGTGTACGAGGTGACCGACTCCCAGGGCCAGTGGCTGGCCAACGCCCCGCTCGCCTCCCGCAAGGACGCCCGCGACGCGGTGACCGCCGCGCGCAGGGCGTTCGCGGGCTGGTCGGGCGCCACCGCCTACAACCGGGGCCAGATCCTCTACCGGGTGGCGGAGATGCTTGAGGGCCGCCGCGAGCAGTTCGCCGCGGAGGTCGCGGCCGCCGAGGGGATCTCCTCCGCGGAGGCCGCCGCCCAGGTGGACGCGGCCGTCGACCGCTGGGTCTGGTACGCGGGCTGGTCCGACAAGGTCGCCCAGATCGCCGGCTCCGCCAACCCGGTCGCCGGGCCGTACTTCAACCTGTCGTCCCCCGAACCGACCGGTGTGGTGGCCGTCCTGGCGCCGCGGGACTCGTCGTTCCTCGGTCTGGTCTCGGTCCTCGCCCCCGTGATCGTCACCGGTAACACCGCCGTCGTGGCGGCGTCGGAGCGCGCCCCGCTCCCGGCGCTGTCCCTCGCCGAGGCGCTGGCGACCTCGGACCTCCCCGGCGGCGTCGTCAACCTCCTGTCGGGCCGTACGGCGGAGCTCGGCGCCCCGCTCGCCGCCCACCAGGACGTCAACGCCCTCGACCTGACGGGCGCCGACCTGGCGCTGGCGAAGGAGCTGGAGACCGCCGCGGCCGGCAACCTCAAGCGGGTGCGGCGCCCGGCGGCCGAGGACTGGAGTGCCGACCCGGGCACCGGCCGGCTGCTGGCCTTCCTGGAGACGAAGACGGTCTGGCACCCCCGGGGCATCTGACCGGAACACGACGCGACGGCGGGGCCCCTCCGGGAGAAGGGGCCCCGCCGTCGCGTACGTGTCAGCCGGCGAGCATTCCCGTCACCGCACCGGCCAGCGGCACGTCCCTGAGGGCGCCGCCGCGCGAGAGGGTGCCGGTGACCATCGTGGTGCTCACCGGCTTGAAGTCGCCGACCTGGGTGCCGACGCCGTTGTTCAGCGGGTCGGCCGCGGTCTTGGCCAGCGGGTCGAGCTGGAGGTTCGCGACCGGGTTGACGGCGCCCGCCACGGTGTACTTCAGCGCGCTGTTCACGCCGGTGAGGGCGCCGGAGAGGTTGTCGGACCCGGCCGCGTGCGACGGGACCGCGCCGGCGGCGAGCGCGGCACCGGCGGCGGACACCGTGAGACCTGCGCGGAGGAGCGGCCGCGGGAAGCGGCCGGAGCGGGTACGGGCGTGAGAGGCCATGCTGCCACCTGACGGGGTAACGGAACGCGGGACGGGGCGCGGCGGACCCGCCCCGGCACACGGAGGGACAGTAATCTTTCGACCGCACAGAGTAATCGACGGGCGGCGGCCGATCCAGCCCGTGCCGCGGGGGTAGCCCCGTCGGCCCAATGGCCGACAATGGGTGCCCGTGAGCCTTCCGCCCTCCTCCCGGCCGCCCGCCGCCCGCGTCGTCCTGCTGACCGGCCCGTCCGGCTCCGGCAAGACGTCCCTCGCCGCCCTGACCGGCCTGCCCGTGCTCAACCTCGACGACTTCTACAAGGACGGCACGGACCCGACGCTGCCGCGCCTCCCGGACGGCGGCGGCGCGGACTGGGACGCGCCGGGCTCCTGGGACGCCGACACGGCCGTCGCCGCGATCGAGTCGCTGTGCCGCGAGGGCCGCGCCGCGGTCCCGGTGTACGACATCGCGGCCAGCGCCCGCGCCGGCACCACCGCCCTCGACCTGGGCACCGCGCGGCTGTTCATCGCGGAGGGCATCTTCGCCGCCGATGTGATCGGCCGCTGCCGCGCGGCGGGCGTGCTGGCCGACGCGCTGTGCCTGCGCGGCCGCCCCACCACCACCTTCCGCCGCCGGCTGGCCCGGGACCTGCGCGAAGGCCGCAAGCCCGCCCCGTACCTCGTCCGTCGCGGGCTACGGCTGCTGCGCGCCGAACGCTCCATCGTGGCGCGGCACACCGCCCTCGGCGCGTACGCCTGCGCCCGGGACGAGGCACTGGCCCGGATAGCGGCGGCCCGCGCGGGCACCCCGCTCACGGCCGGGGCGCGGCAGGCCGTACGCCGCTGAGCGCACGGGCCGTACGCCCTGGGCAACACGAAAGGAGCGGGTACCGCGACCCCCCGGCCGCCGTACCCGCTCCGTTCCCCCGTGTCCCCCGTTGCCCGTGTCCCCCCTCGGGCGTGTCCCCGGTACCCCCCTCGGGCCCGTGGTCCGTGGTGCGGGAAGCTCCCGCGTCCCCCGTGTTCCCCCGTTCCTCAGGCCACGAGCTGGCCGAAGGACTCTTCCTGGTCACGGCCGAAGCTGAGGACCTCGTCCTCGCGCAGCCGGCGCAGGGAGCGCCAGATGCTCGACTTCACCGTGCCGACGCTGATGCTGAGGATGTCCGCGATCTCCGGGTCCGTACGGCCCTCGTAGTAGCGGAGCACCAGCATCGTGCGCTGGTTCTCGGGCAGCCGGGCGAGGGCCTGCCAGAGCACGGCGCGCAGCTCGGTGCCGCGCATCGCGTCGGTCTCGCCCACCGTCTCCGGCAGCTCCTCGGTCGGGTACTCGTTGAGCTTGCGGCGGCGCCAGGCGCTGATGTGCAGATTGGTCATGGTCCGCCGCAGGTAGCCGCCGAGCGCCGCCTTGTCGGTGATCCGGTCCCATGCCCGGTAGGTCGAGAACAGGGCGCTCTGCAGCAGGTCCTCGGCCTCGTGGCGGTCGCCGGTCAGGTGGTAGGCGGTGGCGTACAGGGAGGCGCGGCGCTCCTGGACGTAGGCGGTGAAGGCCGCTTCGGCCTCCCGCGACGCGGTGCGCCGGTCCCCCGTGTCCTCCCTGTACTCCGTACCGCCGCGGTGGACTCCCCCGTTTCCCCCGTGGGTTCCCCCGTGCCCCCCGTTTCCCCCGTCGGGCCCGTGGTGTGTGTCCACCGCGTCCAGGGCCACCATGTACGGCGGCCGCTGCCGCCCGGTGCCGCGAGCGCACCCCCGTCGGCCCCCGGCGGCACCGGACTTCTCCCCCGCGGTCTCGGCCGTGCCCGACCGCGGGCAGCTCGCGGCCCGTGCGACGTCGTGGAGGCGCGTGACAACAGCGCTGGTGGCGGTTGCGTGCAGTGTGGTCATCTCGCGCCCCCCGTCGGTTGAGCCTGGTTCTGTGCCCCGGGAGGGTGATCTCCGCGCCGTGGTGCGTGCCGTTCCGCGTGGTGATCTCTCCCGGTGCCGAAAAGACTGCCAACGCAGTTTCATCGCGTTGTCCGCCGACTGTCACAGCCGTGTCACAGGGGACGGGTGCGGCGTGGCGTGGGCCACGCACGGGTCGTTGGGTATGGGATGCCGCCGCCGGTCGATCCCGTCGCGGCCATGGGCCAGAATGGCGGGCGTGCCTTTCCTGTTGCTGATCGAGGACGACGACGCCATCCGCACGGCCCTCGAACTCTCGCTGTCGCGCCAGGGTCACCGTGTGGTGACCGCGGCGTCGGGCGAGGACGGCCTCCAGCTGCTGCGCGAGCAGCGCCCGGACCTGATCGTGCTGGATGTGATGCTGCCCGGCATCGACGGTTTCGAGGTCTGCCGGCGGATCCGGCGTACGGATCACCTGCCCATCATCCTGCTCACCGCGCGCAACGACGACATCGACGTCGTGGTGGGCCTGGAGTCCGGCGCGGACGACTATGTCGTCAAGCCGGTGCAGGGGCGGGTCCTGGACGCCCGGATCAGGGCCGTGCTGCGCCGCGGGGAACGGGAGTCCAGCGACTCCGCGACGTTCGGTTCCCTGGTGATCGACCGGTCGGCGATGACCGTCACCAAGAACGGCCAGGACCTGCAACTGACCCCCACCGAGCTGCGGTTGCTGCTGGAGCTGAGCCGCCGCCCCGGCCAGGCCCTGTCGCGGCAGCAGCTGCTGCGCCTGGTGTGGGAGCACGACTACCTGGGGGACTCGCGGCTGGTGGACGCGTGTGTGCAGCGGCTGCGCGCGAAGGTGGAGGACGTGCCGTCCTCGCCGACGCTGATCCGTACGGTCCGCGGTGTCGGCTACCGGCTGGACCCGCCGCAGTGACGGGACGCTCCGCCGCGCTCGGCACGAACGACGACGGCACGAGGGAAGAGGCGCCGCGCGGCCCGGAGGGCACCGGTGCGGCCGCGGCCGACCGGCCCGGCCGGCGGCTGGTCCGGCTGCTGCTGCGCATGTCGGGGCTGCTGCGGCTGACGAGCCTGCGGATGCGGCTGGTGTTCGTCTTCGCGCTGGTGGCGCTGACCGCCGCGGTCTCCGCGTCCGGCATCGCGTACTGGCTCAACCGCAACACGGTCCTCGACCGTACCCAGAACGCCGTCCTCAACGATTTCCGCAAGGCCCTCGACGAGCGCACCGCCTCGCTGCCGCCGCGGCCCCGGTGCGCCGAGCTCCAGGACGCCGCCCGGCAGATGGCGGCCGGCCCGCAGAACTACGCGGTCCTGCTGATCGCCCAGGACATCGACGGCAGGGACTGCACGGCCACCACGGACAAGAAGCTGCTGACCCCCGATGTGGTCCCGGAGTCGTTGCGCAAGGCCGTCAACACCGTCCGCCCGGTCGACGAGTCCAACCGCGCCCCGCACCACCTCTACTGGCAGCGCAAGCAGCTGGGCGACGTCCCCTACCTGGTGGCGGGCGCGAAGGTGAACGGCGGCGGCCCCACCGGCTACATCATCAAGTCGCTGGCCACGGAGCGGCAGGACCTCAACTCGCTGGCCTGGTCGCTGGGCATCGCCACGGCCCTCGCACTGGTCGGCTCGGCGCTGCTGGCGCAGGCCGCGGCGACCACGGTGCTGCGGCCGGTGCAGCGGCTGGGCCATGCCGCGCGGCAGCTCGGTGACGGCCGTCTCGACACCCGGCTGCGGGTGACCGGCTCGGACGAACTCGCCGACCTGTCACGGACGTTCAACAGGACGGCGGAGCGGCTGGAGCAGCGGGTGGCGGAGCTGAGCGCCCGCGAGGCGTCCTCCCGGCGGTTCGTCGCCGACATGTCCCACGAGCTGCGGACGCCGCTGACGGCGATCACCGCGGTGTCGGAGGTGCTGGAGGAGGAGGCCGACTCGCTGGACCCGATGATCGCCCCCGCCGTCCAGCTGGTGGTGAGCGAGACCCGCAGGCTCAACGACCTGGTGGAGAACCTGATGGAGGTCACCCGTTTCGACGCGGGGACCGCGCGCCTGGTGCTGGACGACGTCGACGTCGCCGACCAGGTGACCGCCTGCATCGACGCGCGGGCCTGGCTGGACGCCGTCGAACTGGACGCCGAGCGCGGCATCGTCGCCCGTCTCGACCCGCGTCGGCTGGACGTCATCCTCGCCAACCTCATCGGCAACGCCCTCAAGCACGGCGGCTCCCCGGTCCGGGTGTCCGTACGCACCGAGGACCCGCCGGAGGGCACGGAGGCGCCCGGGGGCGGCGAGCTGGTGATCCGGGTGCGCGACCACGGTCCGGGCATCCCGGAGGAGGTGCTGCCGCACGTGTTCGACCGCTTCTACAAGGCAAGCGCGTCCCGGCCCCGCTCCGAGGGCAGCGGCCTCGGCCTGTCGATCGCGATGGAGAACGCGCACATCCACGGCGGCGGGATCACCGCGGCCAATCTGCCCGAGGGCGGCGCCGTCTTCACCCTGCGCCTGCCCAGGGACGCCTCCCGGCTGACGGACGGCCCGGAGGACGGGGACGCCCCGGGCCGGGCGGCAGGGCGCGGCGGCGGCGAACG